>JBJEZM010000076.1:0-2653 GCA_051887395.1 Oscillospiraceae bacterium
TAGCAACATTTATTGGTGCTTCTCCTTTATAAAATTCATAAGTATCTGGAAAAAGATAGCCTTCACATTTATTAACTCTTAAATTGTTTTT
The DNA here is from genome assembly GCA_051887395.1 of Oscillospiraceae bacterium. Classification (GTDB taxonomy): domain Bacteria; phylum Bacillota; class Clostridia; order Oscillospirales; family Ruminococcaceae; genus RGIG1955. Next base: position 92 of record JBJEZM010000076.1, read on the forward strand.
TGGCACTTCTTTCAAAAACCAAAAATCAAAATCTTCTTTTTCTAAAACATTCAAAAATTCGTCTGCTAAACAGACCCCATTTTTTTCTAATTCTGCTGCAATTCCTCTAGTGGTAAAACCATCTTTAAAAGTTACAGTAACCGTTTCAATTTGCGGAGAAACCAGTCTTCTTATAATTGAATTATAAGACATTGCCGGCCCAAATGAAAACTTTCCGGTTTTATATTCCGCTGTAATCCCTTTTAACTTTCTATAAAGTTTCTGATACAACAAAAATTCATTTTTATGCTTTATAATTTTTTGCTCTTTTAAAGCCTTTGCCACACATTTTGGTCTAGTATCTGTTATCTCTACAACAATATCATCAACGCCACTTCTTAAACCCAAAAAATCTGTTCCCATAGATATTACACTATACGCTATTAAAGCAGAAAGCAATAATATAATAACTAAAGGTTTCCAATTTTTTTGCACTTAACAACATCTCTCTTCTAATTTTGATTTTGTTCATTTATCTTTCAATTGTTTTCGTGAACTTCTCACTTATTAAATAATCCATTTTCTGGTCAAAACGCTCTTTAGGTAAAGCTCTTTGCATAAAGGCACTATAAGTTAGCCCCACCTTGCAGCCTTTATAGCTACTTAAAAAACGATCATAATATCCTGACCCATAGCCTATTCTATGCCCACGATAATCGAACACCAAGCCTGGCACAATACAAATGCTACGCTCATCACCAATAATTAATTTATTTTCATAAGGTTCTCCAAAACCGTATTCATTTATCCTTATATCTTGATAAGAATTTATTGCATAAAATTGCATCGAACAATCTGATTTATTACATTTAGGAATAGCAATTAATTTATTATCTTCCCAAGCTTTCTCCATAATCTTTTTTGTGCTTACTTCAAGGTCATTAGAAAAATAGCACAAAATAACACTGGTTTCTTTATACTCTTTAAGAGAGCATAACCGTTGAACCATTATCTTTTCCATATGCTCTTTTTCTGCCACACTTATTTCGGCACGTGCCTCTCTTGCTAATGTCCTTATCTTTTGTTTGCACTCTCCCACATTATCGTGCACCGATGTTTTCTCTATATCTATTTTTAATCTTTCCAACATTCTCACCTTTTTTACTTTATTTTTACTAAAAGATCCACCAATGTGTTTGCAAACTCCAAAGCTGCTGCCATATCCTTACCTGTAATAATATTCCCATCAACAACCACATTACTGTTTACCACTTTGGCTCCTAATAATTCTGCTTCCATCCCCGAAAAACAAACTGCCCGCCGTTTATATAGCATATTTTGCTCACCTAATATTGTTGGCGCTGCACAGATAGCTGCAATATAAATTCCGTTATTGTTGGCATAATGCAACACTTCAATTATTTTTTTTGATTTTTTTAAATTATAAACTCCTAGCATTCCTCCAGGCAGCACTATCATTTCAATATTATTATCTATATTAAGCTCACATATATCAATGTCCGCTTGCACTACAACATCATGAGCCCCAACCAATGTTTTAGAGCCAATGCCAACCGTTAATACTTCAACTTCAGCTCTCCTTAAAATATCAACCACTGTAACTGCTTCAACTTCCTCAAAACCATCTGCTAAAAATACATAAACTATCTTCACTCACCTGCTTCCTTTACCCATTTCAAAACATTTTCTAAAATATCTGCCGAAATTTCTTCCATCAACTTAATTTTGCCCGCTTCAAAACATTTTAATACCTTCCAACCTAGTTTTTCTGCCGCATACATAGCAGATTTTCTGCATAATTTTAAATACTCCATGTTTTTTTCATGCAGATCCCTGCTGTTGCATTCATTCCCATAACGCTTAGTTAATAGTTTAACACTAATTTCTGGGTCAACATCTAAATAAAGAACCAAGTCTGGTTTGGGTAATTTAAATTTATTGTATTCAAAGTCATAAAGCCATTTTAAAAACACATCCCACTCTGAATTTTTTAACTTAGCCATCTGGTAAACAATATTAGATGTGGTATAGCGGTCTGCAATAATAAATGCTTCTTGCAAATAATCAACTTTCCACTTTAAATTATAGCTTGCATATCGATCCACTGTGTAAAATGTTGAGGCAACATAAGGGTTAACAGCGTTCACATCTTGCCCAAATTGGCCATTTAAATACATTTTAATTAATTCGCTCGATTTTTCTGTATAGTCTGGAAAAGAAATTTTGCAAGTTTTTTTTCCTAAATTATTCAATCCTTCCTGCAAAAGTTCCGCTTGAGTTGCCTTGCCGCTTCCATCCAACCCTTCTAGCACAATTAACTTTTTCACAAAATTAATCCCCTTTGTAAATTTAGCGGTTAATAAACGCTTTAAACGTCTTATTTAGCATAAAAACATCCAGCTTAGAAGTCAGTTCATATGGTGCATGCATACTCAAAACTGGCACCCCAACATCAACCACATCTACATTGAGCCTTGCAATATATTTAGCCACTGTTCCTCCCCCACCAGTGTCAACCTTTCCAAGCATACCTGTTTGCCAAACAACATCATTTTTATCTAG
>JBJEZM010000077.1:0-2622 GCA_051887395.1 Oscillospiraceae bacterium
AAACCTGAAACCTCCTGAAACCTGACCCCCTGAAACCCTCAACTCCCCATCACCGATATTGTACCCAGAAAACAAAGTGTACCCAAAAGAAGCTAAGTGAATGATAATCAGAGGTAGCCAAATGGGTATATTAACCCTTTGTTTCTTAAAAAAGCCTATATTTTACCGCTTTTGGCTACCCTTTGGCTACCCAGATAAAATAAAAACCATACCTTTGCAAACATAAGAAAACAAAAGAAATAAAGGTTATGGCACAGAAGAAAGAAATAAGAAGTGATAATACATACATTATCAGCCAAGACACAACCGACAACCCAAAGTTGGGGGCTAAGATTTTGTCAGATGGCAGAGAAAGCCTTTTTTTAGATTATTACTTTGGCTATCAAATGGTATATTCTGAAAAGTTGGATAAAGAGGTTATGAGGAAAGACAGAAAGAGAGAGTTTTTGAAACTCTACCTTTGGCAAGCACCCAGAACCCCAATAGAACGGCAACAGAACAAAGAAACGCTTGAACTTGCTAAGAAGATAAGGTTTGAGCGTGGGCAAGAACTATTAGAGAGCGTTGAGGGCTACCGATTGAAGAAAGACCGTGATATTAACTTTTTGGATTACTTTCAAAGTTACATAGACAAGTACACCAAAAAAGATTATAGAATGGTTGTAATAGCACTCCACCGCTTTAAGGATTTCTTGCACGATACACCAGAGTACAACAAGTTTGAAAAGAGGATTAAGCCAGAGCAAATAACTAAAGATATGGTTGAGGCTTACACCGAGTATCTACAAACAAGAAGCGTTGGCGAGGGTGCTAAAAGCATTTATGCACGCTTCAAAAAGGTTGTAAAGTATGCCGTTGAGCATGATGTTATATTAAAGAACCCGTGCAATGGCATTGTTATAAAGGTGGATGAACAGATACTAAAGAAAGAGGTACTATCACCAGAGGAAATACAACGGCTGATAGCAACACATTATGACAACGAGAACCCCAACATAAGACGGGCATTTATATTTTGCCTTTATTGTGGGCTTAGATATTGTGATGTGAAAGACCTTACATTTGCCAACGTGGATTACTCCAATAAACTATTGAAGTTTGAGCAAAACAAGACAAAGGGGCATAGTGCCAATAGCGGTGTAATAATACCGTTGAATGATGGCATATTAAAGCTGATAGGAGAACCAAGCAGCCCAAATAATAGGGATGAGGCTATATTTCCTTTGCCACGTTATGAAATGTGCCTTAAAGCCTTAAAACGTTGGGTGAAGCGTGCCGATATAAACAAGCATATAAGTTGGCATTGTGCAAGACATAGTTTTGCCGTGAATATCCTTAACAATGGGGCTAATATAAAGACCGTTGCAAGCCTTTTGGGGCATAGTGGCTTAAAGCACACTGAAAAATACACCCGTGCAATAGATAGCCTCAAACAAGATGCAATAAATAGTTTACCAGAATTAAAATTGTAAGTTATGGAAACAAACATTATAACCAAGTTACCAACGGCTAAAGAAAAAGTGATTGAAACCAAATTCTTTAAGGCTTTTATGTTTGGTGGTTTGATGCATAGTTGTTTTGATTGGTTACAACATAAATATGATTTGGGATTTTACATAAGTAAAGAGGATGAAGAAAAGCCCCAAAAGCCAATGAGTAAGGATTGGCAACATTTTTATGATGTAACAATGCCAGAAAAAATAAAGGAAATGGTAGAGGCTTTTGATGATAGTGTTATAATGAACGCTGAAAGCCCTTTGATAGATGAAATAGGAAACAACTTAAATATGCTTAATGCTAAAGAATGTGAGCGTTATATATATTCATTACTAACACCATTTAAGGAATATAGCGACAACGTACACCCTTATGAGGTTATCAAGGAGTTAAAGGGTGAAGTGGATGGCATCATGGGCATGAAGGACACTGAAAGAGATTTGAAGATGTGGGAAAGTATGCCACCAGATGAGCAACTTTATGATATTAACGGGCAACCCTCTGGAACACCCAGAGAGGAAGTTGAAGCGTGTAAGCACTTTATAGAAGAGTACAAATATAGAATTGAGCGAGTACAAAATAGAAGTAAAAAATATTATGGGATAGTTAATTGCATAAATGAAGAAACACCGTAGAAAAGTATTTTGAGATGCTTTTTAGTGTGGTTTGTCGGTATGCAACCAGATTAGATGCACTATTGCTTGAAAGAGGCATTAATCTTATGTGGTATCAAGAGCAAAGCGGTATCTACATATTGACAAATAGAGATATTACTCAATTGGAGTGGTATTTGGGTAGTTACAAATTAGCAAAAAAGTATATAGAAGAAGCCACACCTAAAACAGAAGCACACCAAAATATTAATAAGGATGATTTAAAAAGCGATTTACCAAGCAGACTAACAAAAGAAGAGGCTTTGTATTATAACAAGGCGATAGAGAAAGGATTGGCACAAGGAAGCGATAACGGTTATAAATGGCTATATAACAAGGGAAGTAAAGCAAGCTTGGCTTATTTCCTTAATAAGATATTTAACCCAAATGGAACGGGGCAAATACCATTTAAGAAATTAGGGTCTTCCGACATTTGGAGTGATTTTTAGTCAATGAAAGGAGAAAACTGCCG
>JBJEZM010000078.1:0-10366 GCA_051887395.1 Oscillospiraceae bacterium
AACCTATGCCCTTTGATGGGTTTTGCAGATAAAAAATCCCTTTTGCGGTGGTTTGTGGTTTCAAAATCAATTCCATGTTTACTTTGCGGCAAAAAAAGTTGAACCTGCCCTTATATTTTATCACCAACCTCAAATTTCTCGTCACTGCGTTTATAGCACAAAACTTTTGCGTGTGTTGGCTGCATACCCTCTGCTTTAAGCGTGGCGTTTAATAAACAAATTGAATTTGAGCTTAAATTAAACTCTTGTACGGTGCCCACAAGTTCTGCAGTTTTGTTAACAAGTGCACGGGTGGGCAAAAAGTCTAAAAAATACCGCGCATTAAATGCGTTGACTGCTATTGTAGCTATTGTTAAAGTTATTTTGCATAATCTTTTGTAGTTTTTAGGAATTAATGTAGTGACGATTGGTAACAAGACAACTAAAAACAGCCCTAAAACCGCACTAAACTTACCTGCAAGCTCTAGCACCAGCAAAGAGAATATAAAATAAACAATCCCCACAAAGTAAAAAAATCGCTCTTCCATCAACTATCCCTTTAATCCCAAAAAACTTGTTAAATTACAAATCCGCCGTTAACTCCAATAATCTGCCCGGTAATAAAACTCGCTTTTAAAGAGGCTAAGAACAAAACCGTATTTGCAATATCTAAAGGAGTGCCCAAACGCCCTAAAGGTGTTTCTTGGCACAAGCTTTTTATAGTTTGTGCGCTAAGATTTTTGTTCATGTTGGTTTGAATTACCCCAGGAGCTACGCTGTTTACTGTAATATTAGAAGGCCCTAACTCTTTTGCAAGCGCTTTGGTAAAACCATCTACCGCGGCTTTTGCGGCAGAATAAATAACCTCGCACGAACTGCCAACCTGCCCCCACATAGAAGAAATGTTTATTATTCTGCCGAACTTTTGCGTAATCATATGTGGCACAGTTGCTTTGCAAACATTAAATATTCCTTTAACGTTAACATCAAACACGTGGTTAAAATCATCCTGCGTTGTTTTATCAAAAAGCTGCCAAAGCATTACACCGGCATTGTTCACCACAATATCAATACCGCCGAATTGCACATTTGCACAACTTATCATCTGCTCCACTTCTAAATGGTTGGTAACATCTGCCCTAAAAATTAAAACTTGCCCCTTAAATTCGTGTGTGAGCTCTAAACCAAGCCCATTATTTTTATGATAGTTGAGCACAACGTTACAACCAGCCAAACAGAACTGCTTGGCAATTTCTGCACCAATTCCGCTGGCGGCTCCGGTAACTAAAACGGTTTGTTTCATAAATAACTTACCTTCTTAAAAACTAAAAATTTACGCACAAAAAAGTTATTAACATTTGTTCCACGTGGAACAAAATAAAAAAAACACTTTAATAAAGCCGCAAACTCCACATTTTTTGTACTTTTTTGAAATCTAACCAATTAAATCCCCTATTTTTTTTTGTGGGGGGGAGAATTTATCTTTAAATTTACAAAGTTGCAAATTTAAGCTTTTATTAACTTTGCGTTGTTTAATCTTCTGCGATACGTTTAAGTATTTCTTCCCAGTTCCAAGAGCTCATATCATCTTTTATGCTATGGTAAATATTATATTCTGGCCGTTTATTCTTTAGTAATCCAGGCATATTTTGTATGCTCATCGGAAAGTTTTACATTACAGCTAGAAGTTTTGCAAAGGTAGGTTGCACCAATTAATTGTGTGTTAGGAGTTTTTAAACGGCTCCACAAATTTAATATACTGAGCACACAAAAATCTTTTATGCCGATTTCTTCAAAAATTTCTCGCCTTAAGGCTTCAATTGGCTGTTCGCCAAATTCAAACTGACCTCCGGGGTACTCCCAAAAAAAGTGAGCACCCCTAGCTGCTCCCGAACGTTTAACTATCAAAAATTTACCTTTACAAAAGAGCAGAGCCTTTACTGCAAAAAAATTCATTTTTCATAGTACTATTCCCCTTTTAATCTATTTAAAAACTGTTTAAAATAATTGGGCAGTTCAGTTTCAAACTGCATATACTTGCCTGTTTTAGGATGCACAAAACCTAAATGTATTGCGTGTAAACATTGCCCATTTAGTTCAGATATTACCTTTTTAGGACCATAAACCGCATCACCTGCCACAGGGTGCCCAATGTGTGCCATGTGCACTCTAATCTGGTGAGTTCGGCCGGTTTTAAGGGTTAGCTGTAGATAAGAGAACCCTTTAAAATTACAAAGCACCTTAAAATAGGTTATGGCAGGTTTGGAGTTTTTATCTGTAACTGCCATTTTTTTGCGATCTATTGGGCTGCGGCCGATTGGCAAAGAGATTTCACCCTCTGATTCTTTAAAATTACCGTACACAATTGCCACATATTTCCGGCTAAAAGAGTGAGATTTTATCTGCTCAGCTAATTTTAGATGTGCATTGTTGTTTTTAGCAACCATCAAAAGCCCGCTGGTATCTTTATCTATTCGATGCACAATCCCAGGCCTAATAACTCCGTTTATACCAGAAAGTTCACCCGTGCAATGAGCAAGCAAGGCATTAACCAACGTGCCGTTTTTATGCCCGTTAGACGGGTGTGCAACCATGCCTTTTGGCTTGTTTACAATAATTATATCATCATCTTCAAAAACAATATCAAGAGGGATGTGTTCTGGTTTAGCTTCTAGCTCTTTTAGCTCTGGCAACAAAACCTCAACGACATCTCCGGCTTTTAAACGTGCATTTTTTGCAACAGGTTTTCCGTTTAAGGTTATGTTATGCTCTAAAAATAAATGCAATAAAGAAGATCTCGAAACATCTGGCAGATTTTGAGCTAAAAACTTATCTATTCTAGAGTTGCTCTGCTCACTGAGCACTACCAGTAATTGCTTATTCTGAATCATCTTGCACTTCCTCGTTATTTTGAAGAGATTCTTCATTTTTATCGCTTTTAATATTTAAAGAGCGATGATTTTCAATTTTTAGATCGTTTGCCATCTTTACCACACAAACATAGATGCCGGCAATCACATTATAAAGCTCTGTGGGCACATATGAGCCGATTTTTAGCTGAGAAAGAATAGTTGCCGCACTTGTATCTTTATAAATATGGACGCCCTTTTTATCTGCAATACTAACAATTTTTTGCGCAATACTGCCGCTGCCAGCGGCAACAATAACCGGTGCTTTGTCTTTATCTCTGCGGTATTTTAAAGCTACAGCTTTGTCGTTAAATTTTGACATTCACAAGGCACCTCCTGTTGTTAATTTGCGGGAAGATTTCGTTAAGTTTAACCTCTTTATTATTAGCTGACACTTCAAGATTTTCTACCTTAAAACCGCCGCTTTTAATAATAGAAGAAATTTGAGGTTTAATTGCGTCAAAATTTGCTGCCACATGTTTAGGGCAAAGTAATTTACAATCTATTCTGCTGTCATCATCCACAAACAAAATCAAATCAAAATTTCCGATCAGCTCCACATTAATTCGGCAGAGTATTCGCTTGCCATGTTTTGCGCCAGAGTTAGAGTCAGAGCTTTGCTTTTTTTGTGCATCAGGGTCTACCCAAACTTGCGCAAATGCAACATTTGTTCGATTATAAAACGGCAAAATAAAATGAAGTAAAGAAAGAGTAGAACTTTGATTAGCTACAAAAGAATCTAAAACATCAGAGGCAGCAATATAAGAGGCATCTAAAGGCTTTTTTTCTACCTTATTAGAAAGAATATCTAGCATTTTGTTCATAAACTTATCTTTTGGGCTCTGAGCACTTAATTTAATGCTTTCTTTTAGAGCTTCTTTTAACTCTTGCTTAAATGTTTCAGAAATAGTTTCGTAGCCGCTGAGCACTAAAAATAACTGATCCAAAGAAGAAAATAAGGCTTTTTCACTACTGTTTTCTAATTTAACAGTATTTTGAATAATTGTCATTAAAAAAGCTCGGGCAAAAAAGTTGGTTTTATTGTCTATTAACGCTTCTTTAAGCTGGGGGATAATATTGGATTTTAAAGTGCTAAGCATCTTTAAAATCTGCCGAGAAGAGAGTTCCTCAGATAGAGGGTATTCGTTTTTAAATGTAACCAAAGCCTCTTGAATTGGTTTGCCTTGAGATTTTAAAATAGTAGATTTAGAAAGCTTTTCTATATTAACAATAATCGATTTTGCAGATGCTTTAGCGTTTATGTGAGAATCATAATTTTTAAGCAGCTGCAAAACACTTTCTTTAACCAATTCGTTGCTATCGTATTCCTGCAGAAGTTCGTTTAAAGTGTTAAAAAACTTGCCACAAAACGCGGTTGCATTGCTGTGTTGTGCCTCTAAAGATTCTAAAAGCTGGCCAGTGTCTTTGGGAATTAAACCAACAAGCTGTTCCAGTTGTTCTTTTTGCACTTTTTCAGCAGTATTTTTATCTAATTGCTGTACGAGCAAAGAGAAGAAACGCTTAATGTTAACAACTTCAGATTCTGCTTCATTTACCATATGTTCAATATATTTTGGAGTAAGCTCGCTTTCATTTAATAATAAAGTTTGTGCAGCTAAATCTTTGCCTGGTTTAGAAACAGCAACATTGCCCGAAAGAGAGCTTAAACTGCCTTCTGAGCCAATTTGTTTAGCGTTATCTTTAATGTTAACTTCGTTTATTGTTTTAGAGACATCAAGACCGCTAATTCTACTTATTTCGGGCATAAAAATCACATCCTTAAAGCAAACTGAAGTGAATTACTATACTGCCAAATTGAAAAGTGACCAAACATATAAGCCGAGTTCTGTATTTGGCAACAATCTATCTAACGCTGGCGTTGCCGCCAGGTTTAAGCCACTTGTTAGAACCGTCGAGCAAACGAATACATTCTGGTCAGTGTTGCTCCGGGTAGGGTTTACACGGCCAGCAAATCTCTTTGCTGCCGGTGAGCTCTTACCTCGCCTTTTCACCCTTACCATATAATAATATGGCGGTAGTTTTCTGTTGCACTAGCCCTAGAGTCGCCTCTGGCTGCCGTTAGCAGCTACCCTGCTCTGTGGAGCTCGGACTTTCCTCACAATTTTTATATTGTGCTGTTGCCTTGCTTGCTCACCTTTCAAATGGGTTGTATTTTTTATAAAAATATAAAAAAATAGAACCGAAAATACAAAATAAATATATCATAAAAGAGTTTAAAATGCAAACTTAATATATTGTTTTAAATAGCCGTTTATGTATTGAATTAATTGTAGGAGGTGACAAAATTTAATAAAATGAAAAGTTAATTTTTTATTTTATAATTTTTAACATTAAAAAGTAAAAACGTTTGTTTCGATTTTTGTCGAACGATAGTACGGCATACGAATGTTTTTTTATGTTATAATCGTAACAATAGGGAATAAAAGGGGGATGTATGATTTTATGATAAAAGATGATGCAGAAGAATATGCAATAAAAGTAACGGAAAAGAAAATCACCATAGAAAACGACACCAATGTTACAGCTTATGGCATTTATACAAAAGATAAAGACAGTTCAGCATATGTAAATGATATTTCTACAGACAAATTGTTTGTTGAAAGAATTGCAAAATTATGTAGAACTTATAAAGTTTCACTAGTTCATCTAAGAGATGTTGTAGAGGACCAGCTAGCTTTAAATTATTAATTTCTATAATGTTTAAAAAATAACTTTCACCCTCAGCTAATGCTGAGTGTCATAATTATTCTACCGTAACAGATTTAGCTAGATTTCGTGGCTTATCTACATTATGCCCTAGCTTTTTTGCCACAAGATATGCAAGCAACTGAAGCACAGCAACAGCTAAAAACGGCATTACATCGTCATTGCAATCTGAAAGCTCAAAAGTTTTTATTTTAGCAGGAATATTGTGTAGGCTTTTTTCCTTTAATATTAATAGAATCTGCCCACCACGAGCCTGTGCTTCTAAAATGTTGCTTAGCATCTTTTCGTGCAGCCGCTCTTGGCTTAAAAGAGAAATTACCAGCACATTTTCTGTAATCAGCGAAATAGGCCCGTGTTTAAGTTCGCCTGCCACATAACTTTGTGCGTTTATATACGCCAATTCTTTTAATTTAAGGGCACCTTCTTTTACAACTGCACCATCTAACCCTCTGCCTATAAAAAAGATATTACTGAATTGCGTACAAAAATCAGCAAAACTTTCTATTTCTTCAAGGTTATCGTTTAATATATGCAATAGCTTTTCTGGGACATCTAAAATATCTTTAATAAGGGAGAGAACTTGCGACTTTTGCAATGTTTGGCGCTTAACTGCCAGCTCAATTGCTAAGAGATAAAGTATGCAAATTTGAGCCATATAAGCTTTTGTACTTGCAACAGCTACTTCTGTTCCTGCGTTAGTGTAAATAACATGGTCGGCTTCTCTGCTCATGCTAGAACCGATTACATTTATTATTCCTAAAGTTGGCGCATTGTTAAGCTTTGCAAGCCTTAAGGCAGCCAGAGTATCTGCGGTTTCTCCGGATTGTGAAATGCAAATTACCAAAGTTTTTGGTGTTAAAATTGGATAAGAATATCTAAACTCGCTGGCAATTTCAACTTCAATTGGCAGCCTTGCAAATTTTTCAATCCAATATTTCCCCAGCAATCCGGCATAACGTGCAGAGCCACAGGCTACAATTATAATTTTTTCAATCTCATCTAAATTAGGGAGCGCTTGCAATTCAAAATCAGGCAGCCCGTTTTTAATGTTTTGCTTTAAAATTTCTTCCAAAACATGTGGCTGCTCAAATATTTCTTTTAGCATAAAATGCTCAAAACCTTGCTTATCGTTAACATCGGCGTGCCAGGTGGCAATATTGATCTTTTTCTTCAACTCTTGCCCATTTTGATCAAACACAGTAACCAAATTTTTTTTAATAACAGCCAGTTCATTGTTTTCTAAAATGTAATATTTGTTAGTATAATTTAAAATTGCATTAAGATCGGAACACAAAAAGTTTTCGTTATTACCCAGCCCAACAATTAGCGGGCTTTCTTTTCGTAATGCAAATAGAGTATCACTGTGATCTTTAAACATAATTCCAAGTGCATATGACCCAACTAACTCTTTTTGAGTATAAAGAATTGCTTCAACGGGGTTGCCGTTATAGTAATAATCTAATAATTTAGCTACGGCTTCGGTATCTGTTTCACTTTCAAATTCATAGCCGAGTTTAATAAGCTTATTTTTAAGGTCAGCACCATTTTCAATAATACCGTTATGCACCACAGATACTCTACTAGTGGTGTGAGGATGAGCATTAACAGAAGAGGGTTTTCCGTGAGTTGCCCATCTGGTGTGCCCAATTGCACAATGCAAGTTTAATTTAGATTTTTGTGCTGATATCAGTTCTTCTAAAGCATTGAGCTTACCCACTGTTTTGAGTGTAAACAGCTCATCTTTATGCGCAACTGTTATTCCCGCAGAATCATACCCGCGATATTCCATTTTTTTCAACTCTTCAATAATTACTTCACTGGCGTTTTTAGCACCAACATATCCTGCAATTCCACACATCACATTCTTCCTCCATAAAAATTAGTTTTCTGCAGTTCTTTTTTTGATTTTAAGATATCTTTTAAAGAAGCCATCTAAAATAGCCACAACAGCGTTAGCAAGCAGCATGGCAAATAGCACACCTTCTTCAAGTTCACCTTTATATCTAAATACCATTGTAAGTATGCCTGCAAATATACTGTAAATAATTTGGCTTTGAGTAAACTTTGGTGCAGTAATAGAATCGGTTAGCATAAAAACTGCAGCAAAGAACAACATTCCGGAACATAGTTCATAAAAAACGGAATTTAACCGTTGCTCCGGGATTCTTGGCAATAGAAATGAAATCAAGGCACATGTTCCTAAAAAAGAGAAGGTGATTTTAGGTGCAATAACTTTTTTGTATATTAAAAATGCTAAACTAACGCAGATCATTAGAATTTGAGTACAACCTATTGCTCCGGGCTGATTGCCAATAAAAGCATGAAATTTTTCAATCACCGGTTCTGCACCATCTTTAAGGGAAGAAAGTATAGTGCCCACGGCAGAAGCTTCGTTTTTGAGTGGCAAGGAATAGTTGAAGAAACGGGATTTAAAACTAATAGCTACAAAACTTAGACCCACAGCAGCGGGGTTAAAGATATTATTACCATAACCACCAAAAGGTAATTTAGCAACAAAAATTGCCACTAAACATGCCAGAACATAGAACCAAATGCTAGCTCCACTTGGCAGTAAAAAAGCTATAATTAAACCAGTTGCTACTGGCGATATATTCTTATCCCGTATTTCACTAAAAAATAGTTTTTGACCGTAAAAATCAAAAAAACAGCATAAAAGCACGGCAAATCCGCAGCGAAATATTACATTAAAACCGTAGTAGATAACAGCAAGCGGCAGAATGAACAGCAGGGCAATGAGTAGGCCTGATATATTTTCGTTTTGGTGCTTATTTTTGTTATAAATATATGCCATAAAAAGCCACCTTTTATAAATTAATTAAGAGAGTTTTAAATTTTTTATAAGCTCTTCGAATTCGTTATTGTTAGAAACCCGATGCACTTTTTGCGGATTATTATAAATTGCTTTTACTTTGTTAAAGATAGAAAGCTCACCTGTTTGAAAAGCAAGGCTCGATTTTTCATTTTCACTTTCAAACGATATATCTAAACATACAAATTGAGGTTCTAGCCCAAAAACCAGTTTTGGTGTTAACATGGCGCTAGAGCATGTGCTTATTAATATTTTTTTTGCAGATGATTTATTATTCATAATAAACGATTCAAAAGGGATCTGCTTTAATTTCATAGTTTGGTAACCTTCGTACTCCACTGGCACTTTAGCAACCGATGGATGAAATTTTACTGCAAAGTCTTCTTTTTTTACATATTTTTCTATAATTTTTAGCATTTCTAATTCTTGTTCAGCTCGTTCTTTAGAAAAAAAGCCGCTGTTAAATAATATTATTTTACTGTTTTCAAACGCTTCATCGGGTTCGTAATTGAATATATGATTATAAATTTCAATCAATTCTTTATCATTAAAATTTATTTTAGGCAGTGGAGCTATTTTATTAAAATTTGCAAACCCAATTAAACCAGGCTCGTAAAGGAACCGACCAGTTGCCTGCGGCATTAACGATTTATATTTTAGCAATAAAGCTACATTATAATCGTTAGCGAATATAAGATCTCTGTTATTATATAAACGATATTTACTGTAATATTGCCCTATACCTTCGTCATAAAAATAGCATTTAAACTCTTTATTCCTACTGCCGAAGTAGCTAAATAATTTAACATTAAAACTTAAACCAGATGCTGCATAAAGTGCAGAATATGTTTTTTTAGTAACGTCAAAAGAGCCGTCTAAACTAAGTGAATTGATATAATTAGAAGTTTTATTACCGCCAAGACCAAATAATTCTTCATTCAGCACTTCTTTAGAATCATCTGAAGCATCCACTTTAAATTCATAAACGTTTTCAAAAATTCCAAGCTCTTTAATCCTTTGGGTTACTGCACTCATATCGTTGTAGCCGCCCAAAGTGTGCGCTAAAAGATCACCCGGTGCATTGTTTAAAACATTCCGTTTAAGGTTAATTATATTAATGAATTGATATGGACTTCCGCCAGAAAAACATATCATAAATGCTCACATACCTTCGGTTAAATTTAAACTCACAGCGTCATAAATGTGCTTGCCATAAGCGTATTTATTATCTGCATGGTTAATTGCTTCTAAGCATTTTTTTTTGCATGCATTAAAATATTCCGGAACAAATTTGCCATTGCGCGCATTAGAATACAGCAAAGAAAGATATATATCTGCCTGCACAATTGGCACTAAAAAATTGTCTTTTGCATTCATTTTACGTATTTTATGCAATGCGGCAAACAGGTTATCGTTATTAACAAATTCCGCATGGGTGCCACATATCATACTTTCCAGTACATACTGAAAATCCCGCACATAATGCGTGCCGAATTCGCCATCTAAAATTACTAAGATTAGATATTCAGTAAAATAATAGCAAAAAGAGAATTCCTCTTCTTTTTTTGCAATAATAGAATTTATAAGCTCATCGTTAAAGATGGTCTGTAAAAACTGCAGTTTATCTTCAATCTGCCAAGGAGCACGTTCAAAGTTAGCTATTGCAAGGTATATTTTATTTAAGAACAAGGTTTCTGCCAAGCTTTGTGTTTTTGCACTCAGCCTTAAGCACGAGATTAACTTTAAATAACCGAGCCAAGTTTTGTGTTCCGTAAGCAAACGCTTTTCATCGAACAGCATAAAGTCTGCCAGGGGTACTGTGGCAATGGTATATAACGGGTCGCTTATTGCATTTACACTTTTTGCACAAGTAAAATATTCCAAATTAAAAAGTTCGTCCGCATTCCACTCAGAGGCAAGT
>JBJEZM010000079.1:0-10307 GCA_051887395.1 Oscillospiraceae bacterium
CTCTGCAAGTTCTTCAGCCGATGCTTTCTCTAAAGCCTGCTTAAATTCATTCACTCTAGATTTAAGTACATTCCCAACTTCTTTAAAATTAACCGTCAAAAATTCCATCTGCAAACTTAAATCATTTTGCAAAAGTTCTAACTTTTTTACATTTAGCTCGTCCATAATTATAGCCTCTGCTAAGGTAACTGCCTGCATCTTTTCTTTCGGTAAAACCACACTCAAACATTTAAGAGGCTGCTTTACCTTCAACTGGTTTTCATTTCTAATTTTTAATACCAAATTAATAATCTTGCGTACAAATTCCGTATCTAAAAGCAATTTTTCTTCTTCCGGTAATAACCCCTCTAATTCAACAAATTCATTAAAATGCACCGAAACTTCCGTCTCTTCTTCAAACTGCCTAATTAAATTCTGCCAAATAAATTCAGTCATAAACGGTATAATAGGTGCCATAACAATAACTAATTTTTTAATTGCATCATAAAGCGATGAATAAGCTGCTAATTTGTTTGCAGAGTCTCCGTCCTGCCAAAACCTCTTCCGGTTAATTCTAATATACCAGTTAGAGATATCATCCACACAACGTTCAAACTCAGCTATCACGTTTTGCACAGAATACCCTTCAAACGCAGCTTTTGCCTTGCTAACAAACCGTTTAACCCGAGCATTTAACCACTCATCTGTTGCGTCAAGGTCAGTATCCGCTACCTTTTTAATGCACCTTTTGCCCTCAATACTAGCATAAGTATTAAAGAACACATAAATATTCCAAAAACCAAGTAATTTGCGCCTAACCTCTTCCCCTAAATTAAATCCAAATCTAACATCGTTTGTAATGTTAGCACCGGCAAACAAATAACGCACCACATCAGAGCCCAATTTTTCGGCGGCTTCTTCAAACTTAATCATAAACCCGGTTTTAGAAAACTTAGAACCATCTTCAGAGACCACACCAGCATGAGCAGTTACATGTTCATAAGGTGCCTTGCCTGTTAATGTAACGCTCATAAACAACATAGAATAAAACCACAACCGTACCTGCTCTTTCATCTCTGTAATCCACTCTGCCGGGTAATACTTATTCCAATATTCCTTATCCTCAAAATATTTTAAGGTAGAAAACGGCACAATTCCCGCATCTAGCCACACATCACCAACATCTGGGATCTTTTTCACTTTTTCCCCGCACTTCGGGCAGTCAATTGTCAGTCCATCTACCCACGGCCTGTGCAAATGTGGAATTTTATCTACCCCTTTTGCACCTAAACGTTCCAGCTCTTCTTTAGAACCCACAACTGTTACTTTGCCACAATTAGTGCACTCAAAAATCGGTAACGGCAACCCATAAAACCGCTTGCGCGAGATTCCCCAGTCGCTCATGTTAGTCAGCCAGTCGTTCATACGCTTACCCATATATACTGGTTCCCATTTAATTGTTTCGTTAGCCGCTAGTAATTTAGGTTTAATCTCTTCTGTACAAATAAACCATTCACTCACTAACCTAAACAAAATTTCTGTTTTGCAACGCCAACAAACTGGGTAACTATGGGTAATTTTCTGCGTTTTAAAAAACTTGTTTCGCTTTTTTAGCTCTTCAAAAATATTTTCTGCAACAAGCTTCGCATTTTTACCGCTCAAAAATCCATAACCTTCATAAAATATGCCGCTTTCATCAACTGGGCAAATTCCTTCAATACCAAGCGGTTTACACAACTCAAAGTCTTCAAGACCACAACCCGGTGCAATGTGAACAACGCCACTACCCTCGTCAGCGGCAACATCTTTCCACAGCAAAATCTTATGCACACGCCCTTTTTGCACTTCAAACTCGGGAAAGAACGTCTCATATTCCAAAGAAACCAGCTCTTTTCCTTTCATCTTCCTCAAAACCTGTTTTTCGCCTTCAATATACTTTATAGCATTTTTGCAAAGTACAATCGGCCGTTCTAATCCTTGACACTTAACAACAAAATATTCAAGTTCCGGGTTAACTGCTAAAGCTATATTTGCAGAAAGCGTCCACGGTGTTGTTGTCCACACTAATATATCAAAATCTTTCCCCTTAACCGGTAACTTCGCAAACACCGATACATGCTCAACTGTTTTGTAAGAGCCTGTCATCTCATGTTCCGAAAGAGACGTCCCACACCTAGGGCACCAAGGCATGGGGCGAGCAGCCTTTTTAATCCAGCCATTCTCTGCACATACTTTTAAAAAACGCCAGATTGCCGTAATATTTTCATCTGTGTTCGTGTAATAAGAATTATCCCAATCCATCCATTGCCCCAAACGTTTAGATTGCCTCGTTATGATTTTAGAATACTTGTCAACACGTTCCATACACTTAGAGGTAAATCGATCTAAACCATAATCTTCCACATCTTTTTTGTTTTCAAACCCCAGCTCTTTTTCAACTTCAACTTCAACCCAAAGCCCTTGGCCATCAAAACCACTGCAATAGTGAGATGTGTGACCTGTCATACTCTTATACCGCAAGAATACATCTTTAAGTGTTCTGCCCCAAGCATGATGCACCCCCATAGGGTTGTTTGCGGTAACAGGGCCATCTAAGAATCTAAATGGTTTTTTATCTTTGTTTCTTTCTTGCAGAGTTTTAAAACAGTTGTTATCTTCCCAAAATTTTAAGATCTCATGTTCCATTTCAATAAAGCTCATATTACTAATATCCTTCATTATTATTTGCCCTCCTCCTTAATAGCTTTCTGCATACCTAAACATAAATTTTTAAGTTTAATAAGTTCGTTCATCGCCTCAATTGGCGTTAAAACATTCACATCAAGCTGCTCAACAAATTCAACTACATTAGGAGCCATCTTTTCTTCTTCCTCTGTCAATTCTGTCCTTACTACATTTTTGTGTACAACCTTATGTTCAACTTCCAGCTCATGTAAAACTTCAAATGCTCTGTCAATTACTCTTTTCGGTAATTTAGAAAGCCTAGAAACTTCAATTCCATAGCTTTTGTTTGCTGCTCCTTTTACAATTCGTTTTAAAAACACAATGTCGTTTTCTCTTTTTTTAACTGCAATATTGTAATTACTAACCGAATCAAAATCTGCTTCAATATCCGTTATTTCATGATAATGAGTAGCAAACAAAGTTTTAGCACCGCAAATATCTTTGTCTAAAATATATTCTAAAATCGCTCTGGCAATGCTCATCCCATCATAAGTAGAGGTTCCCCGCCCTACCTCATCTAAAATAATCAAGCTTTGACTCGTGGCATTGTTTAAAATATACGCCACTTCACTCATCTCTACCATAAACGTAGATTGCCCAGACATAATATCATCACTAGCGCCAATTCTGGTATAAATTCCATCCACAAGCCCAATATGGGCATAAGAAGCTGGAACAAAACAACCAACTTGTGCCATTAAAACAATCAAAGCATTCTGTTTCATATAAGTAGATTTCCCGGCCATGTTCGGCCCTGTAATAATTGCCACTTGATTTTTATTACAGTCTAAAAGGCAATCGTTTGCCACAAAGCCGTCGTTTACCAGAGCTGCTTCAACCACCGGATGCCTGCCATCTTTAATCTCAATTACCCCTAATCTGTCTATAACTGGTTTAACATACCTATTCGCAATAGAAACCGAGGCAAATGAACATAAAAGATCCAAATTTGCAACTAAATCTGCTGCTTTTTGAATTCTATCTGTTTGCTTCGCCACCGCTTTAACTAGATGTGCAAAAATTTCTGCTTCTAAAACCAATAATTTGTCGTGGGCTGTAGTTATTCTATCTTCCAGCTCTTTTAATTCTTTAGTAATATAACGTTCACAATTAGCCAGAGTCTGTTTTCTAATATAATCCTCTGGCACCAATTTTGAATTTAGGTGCGAAACCTCTATAAAATAGCCAAAAACTCTGTTGTATCCAATCTTTAACGTTTTAATGCCTGTTCGCTCACGTTCACTCTGTTCAATTTTTGCAATATATTTCTTTGAATTTTTTAAAACATCACGCAAGCTATCCACTTCGCTATTGTGACCATCTTTTATTACACCAAGGTCTTTTATATTTGCCGGCACTTCTTCAGAAAGCACAAAATCAATCAAAGTTTGCATATCTTTTAGCACATCAAACTTTTCAAAAATCCCTTTAAGCGCCGCCGATTCTGCTCCATTTAAATCTGATTTCAAAAGCGGTAAACTTCTAAGTGCAAATTCAAAACTCCTCAGCTCCCGTGGAGTAACGCTACCAAAAACAATTTTGGTTAACACCCGTTCAATATCAAATACACAAGAAAGGTGCTCAGAAATACAAAAAAGCCGTTCGCTATCATTCACTAATTCTTCCACACCATTCAATCGTTTGTTTATAACTGCTAAATTCACAAGCGGCCGTGCCAAACATTTGCGCAACAAACGCTTTCCCATTGCAGTTCTAGTTTTATCTAAAACCCCTAATAATGAACCTTTTTTGGTTTTTGTCTGAGAGTTCTCTAATAAATCCAGATTTTTTTGTGAATTACTATCTAAATTCATAAACTGCGATTCTTGATAAAAATCAATATCGCTTAACCTTTTTAGTCCATTTTTTTGATTTTCATACAAATAAGAAAGCAAAGCTCCTAATGCTCTTACTCCTCCTGTGATGTTTTTAATTCCCAAATTCTCTAAGCTTTGCCCCTCAAAATGTCTGCTTATAACCATTTTAGCTTTTTGCTCATCAAATTCCTCAGCGCCCAGCACATCCACCGTACACATCAAACGTTCTTGCAAAAAAGTCATAACATAGCCCAAATCTTTTACTTCAATATTGATCAAAAGTTCCTTTGGCTCAAATCTAGAAAGCTCATTTACAATTTTATACTCTAAACTCTCCTCCAAAAGGTCTGTAACAAACAGTTCACCAGTTGAAGTATCGGCAAAACACAAACCCGCCTTTTTAAAAATCTCATCAAAAAAAAGGCAGCAAATATAATTGTTCTTATCCTCTTTTAAAATATCTGTCTCTATAATTGTGCCCGGGGTAACAACTCTAATTACCTCGCGCCGCACCAAACCCGACGCTTTTGCCGGGTCTTCTACCTGTTCACAAATAGCCACTTTAAATCCTTTGCTAACTAATTTAGCCACATACCCCTCATAGGCATGTGCAGGCACTCCACACATTGGTGCACGCTCTTTTTGACCGCAATCTTTACCTGTTAATGTAAGTTCCAGTTCTTTAGAACAAAGTATAGCATCGTCAAAGAACATTTCATAAAAATCGCCTACTCTAAAAAACAGTATATGGTTTTTATGTTTATTTTTAAATGCAAAATACTGTTGCATCATTGGTGAAAGAGCACCCATTCATTTTCTCCTTCTTAAAAATTCTTTTAACACACAGCATACCTATATATATTTACCTTTCAGTTTGCCAAAAAGATAAATACTATCTAGATTTAAAATGCTCTTAATTATGCTCTTTGGTTTAGTGACAACCTACACAGCCACTACAATCACCAGCGCAACCTGCATATTCATCCGGGTCTACTGTCATAGGGTCAGCTCCGTTAATAGCTTCAACTAAAATAAGATTAATATCTTTAACAAGTTTATCTAGCTTCTCTTTTGCATGGTTAAAATTCTTCATATTTTCGTTATTCATAATAGATTCATAGCTTTCTTTTACCTCTGCATTAATTTGCTTAATTTTTTCTTCATCCCGTTCTTTTTGAGTTAATTCAAAGTTAAGATCTGCTTTTTTTTCATTAAATTCTTCAATGCTTTTTTGCAGATCTGTATCTTCATTCATATTTTTTTCCGCATCTTTATAACTTGTAATCAATTCGTCTTTCTGAACTTTTTTAGCGAATTCTCTAAATAAATCTAATATTTCCATAAGTTTATTCTCCTATTTAACCTAATTTTAAATTATTTGCCCCCATAAACTTCTGCGCTGGGCTTTTGTAATCTTAACATTCACAAAGTTATTAACCATGCTTTCTGTGCCTTCAAATTTCACTAAAAAATTCTGGTCACATTTGCCCGCAAGAATCACTTTTCCATTTTCAATTTTAAAATGGTCTGGCAGCACCTGCTTTTCTTTTCCCATCTGCTCTTTGTGTTTTTCTGCACTAATTTCTTCTTGCAACTTCACAAACTCAGTAAACCACGCTTTTTTCAAAGAACTAGGCACCACGTCTGGCAACTTTTCTGCAGCTGTTCCCGGCCGCTTAGAAAACAAAAACATAAATAAAAATGCAAACCCCACCTGCTTTATCATTTCAAGCGTTTGTTCAAAATCTTGCCTTGTTTCGCCCAGAAACCCTACAATTACATCGCTACTAAGCGAACAATCCGGCAATTTTGCTTTAATCTTATCAATTAGCTCCAAATACTTCTCTCTGGTATACTTCCGATTCATATTCTTTAAAACTTCGTTGCTCCCACTTTGAAGTGGCAGGTGTATATGCCTGCAGATTTTTTTATTTTTAGCAATAACATTAAGCAATTCGTCAGACATATCTTTAGGGTGCGAAGTTAAAAAACGAATTCTAAAGTCGCCGTCAAGCCCTGCAACCTTTTGTAATAGCTTTGCAAAATTAATATCCTCCGCAAGCCCTTTGCCATATGAATTAACATTCTGCCCTAAAAGTAAAATTTCTTTTTTATTCTGCGCAATTGCTTCTTTTACTTCTGTAATAATATGCTCCGGCTTCCTACTTCTTTCGCGCCCTCTAACATATGGTACCACACAATAGCTGCAAAAATTATCACAGCCATACATAATAGGAATTTGGTATATAGGGCTCGTACTTTTTTTAACTGGCAAGCCTTCAAAAATTTCATCATTTAATTTAGTCTGCAGAATTTTCTCTTTTTTAGTAATAACCCTAAAAATAAACTCCGGCAGCATATGAATTAAATTCGTGCCAAATACCATATCAACAAACGAAAACCGCTTAAATATCTCCTCCGCCACTCCTTGCTGTTCAACCATACAACCACACACACCAATAATTAATGCTTTGTTTTTGTGTTTTAAAAGTTTTAACGCGCCAATATTGCCAAGCACTCGTTCGTTCGCTGTATGCCTTATTCCACAGGTGTTAAATATAATAATGTCACTTTCTGTTACATTTGCCGCTTCTGCACAACCCATTAATTCTAGTAACCCTGCCATTCTTTCACTGTCTGCAAAATTCTGCTGACAACCATAAGATCTCACGAAATATTTAAGCGATTCTTTTTTGGTATGATTTAATTCCTGCACAAATTCAATTGCCTCTTTGCTGCATGCTGAGCTTATTTCCAAAGTAATTCATCTCTCCCCAAAAATTCTAATCCTCTTGTTTAACAAAAAGATTTTTTCTTACCCCGCATAAAGGGCAACCAAAATCTTCTGACACATCTTCCCATTTTGTTCCTGGTGCAATCCCACCTTCTGGGTAACCAATTTCTTCATCATACGCCCAATTACAAACTGTGCAAACATATTTAGCCATTTTTAACTCCTCCATTTCATAAAACAAATTTAAACATATAAATGCTTTAACCCTTGATATTATAGCACATCTTAAAAAAAACGTCTACAAAAACTCTTCTACTTTATAAACCTCTGGCAGCACTTCACCGGTTTCGGCATCAAGTATTATTCCATATAGCTTTTCTTCTGCGCGCTTTATCGCTTTAACCTCTGGATTTGTTTTTGGGTGTTTGGGTACAAACATCGTGCAGCAGTCTTCATACGGCAGAATTGAAATGTCGAATGTTTCTATCTTTTTTGCCCTTTCAATTATCTCTGTTTTATCCATCCCAATAAGCGGTCTAAAAACTGGCATAAAACAAACTTCATCTGTGCAGGCAATCGCTTCCATTGTTTGGCTGGCAACCTGCCCTAAGCTTTCTCCTATAACAATAGCACTTTCTCCATTTAATTTAGATATGCTTTGCGCTATTCTAAACATCATTCTTCGCAACAAAACTGTAAAAACTTCTTCTGGGCATAATTTTTTTATAGTCTCTTGGATTTTTGTGAGTTCCACACATCTAAATTTAATTTTACCGCAATAGTTTTCTAAAATGTTAACCAGCTTCTTAACTTTGTCTTTTGCCAACTCACTAGTATAGGGCGGGCTTGTAAAATGTGTGCAGCTTATATTCATTCCACGTTTTGCCATCATAAAAGCTGCCACCGGGCTATCAATTCCGCCAGAGAGTAAGACATTCGCGGTTTGGCAACTGCCCACCGGCATTCCGCCCAACCCAAACTCTTCATTTAAATATATATAAACGCCATATTCTCTAATTTCAACTCCAATTCTCACTTCGGGGTTATGCATATCTGCAACTGCTTCTGGGAATTTATTCAGCACATAGTCGCCAATTATAGGACAAAGTGTCATAGAATCCGGTTTAAAAGTTTTATCTGCGCGTTTAGCCTCTACCTTAAAAGTGCTAAATTTGCCATATTCTTGCAGCACCGCAATACTACACTTTTTAATCTCTTCAAGGTCTTTTTCACATATATAAGCTAAAGAAAGTTTAGAAATGCCAAACACATTTTTTGCTTTGCTATACGCCACTTCAATATCCGCCTCTGCAGATATTGCTTGCACAATAAACACAGATCGGCTTCCTTCTACTTTAAATTCGCCATAAGGTGTAATTGCTTTTTTTAAATTAGATTTTAATATTGCTTCAAAATTCTTTTTATTAAGCCCTTTTAGTGCAATCTCTCCTGGTTTTATTAAAATTACTTTTTTATAAGCCATAGTAAAACTTCCCCCTTATCTGCTAATCACCAAAATATCACAAAAGGCCTCGTAACCGAGGCCCTAATTAAATTCTAATCCCGCCATGCCGTTTTGTTATCAAAAATAAAACCCGCAGGCTTTAAAAAACGGAAAGCACCTTACTGCTTCATGTTCTCTTTATATTTTTTACACTAAGAAAGGATGTGATTAAAATATTTTTACAACAATGCCACCTATTTATTATAAAAATATTAGCACTGCTACCGCAGAGCATATTTATTTTATTAAAAGATCTACATCCACAGCAAGAGATTATTCCAAATAAATAAATGTTGGATTTATAAAGATCACAAATATCGAACACAGCAGGTCTAAAACTCAACTAATTTAAAAATCTTAGTCTCCGCAACCAGAACAGCCTCCGCAGCCTTCTTCTGAACAACAATGATTCTCTCCATCTTCATCTTCATCCACAAAATCAAAGAATTCCGAAAGCTTTTCTGTGAATAATTTAGATATTTTATCAAATTCTTCTTCGTCTTCAAGCAAAACTAATGTTTCTTCGCCGTTTTCTTCAATTACTTTAGCAACAACTAACTCATCGGAATCTGGAGCTTCTTCGTCGTTGTCTTGTGCTTCTTCGGTAGAAAGCATAGCAAGATATTGAATACCACCTTCTTTAAGTTCGTCAATAATTTCAAATTCATATTCTTTCCCGGTTTCGTCCACAAACACAACCAAATCAGATTCTTCTTCGTTAAATTCTTCTTTTTTATTCTCTTCCACACTATCATCCTTTCGTGTTATTAAAACCTTTTAACAAAAATATACTACCACAAAACTTATAATAAAGCAACCCCAAAATTCAACATATGCATAAATGCTAATATATTAGGTTTGGCACCCCCAACAGGACTCGAACCTGTAATCTTCCCTTAGGAGGGGAAAGTTATATCCCTTTAACTATGGGGGCTTCTTTTTTATTTTAACACATCTCTCCGTGTCTTGGCAAGTCTTTTTTTATAACAAATAATTAAATATTTGATTATAATAAAAATATATGCTAAAATTAACATAAAATCAAGCTACATTATAAAGGAGTCGCTGATTATGGTAACAAAACCTCGCTCGTCAACCTCGTATAAATTCTCTTTGTTATTAATTAAACTTATTTGCCTAACCTTAAGCGGTATTATGCTATACATACTCTTCAGGCACAATTTTCTTGTTAAGCCTGTTCCTTCTAGACAAGCAAAGCTACAACCATTTGTAATAAATACAAAAAACATCATAGATTCAAAAGCTGAGCAAATTGATCTTTCTAGCTGGCAATATATTTTAGTAAATTACAACCACCCTGTTACGCAAAAATTTATAGATAATCTAAAACTTGTCAACATTCCAAAGGGTTATGGGCCACAGTTGCAGGTGGATGAACGTATTTATTCACAGCTAGAGCAAATGCTTTCTGCCGCCAAAGCAGATGGTGTAGAATTATATATCTGCTCGGCGTTTCGCTCGGTTGAATACCAAACAAAACTCTTTAATAACAAGGTAAACGAACAATTGAACCGTGGCCCTTCTAAAG
>JBJEZM010000080.1:0-2604 GCA_051887395.1 Oscillospiraceae bacterium
TGCAAGAGAGCTTGGAATAAAACAAGTGGATGAAATTGTTAAAAAAATGGGTATGACTTATGAAGATATAGAAAATATGAATGAACAATTAATGGCGGCAGGAGAACCGTTAAAAGATGATGAAAGCAGAGAAGAATTCGACAACGAACCGGCTAGAAAGAATTTTTTTGGTTTAACCGGGAATATAGGACGGCAGCAAGAAAGAAACAGCAAAGATAAAACTAACCGCAACAAAAAAGAACCCTCTAAGCGCAAATTTTTGGATAGTTATTGTGTTAATCTGAATAAAAAAGCAAAAGAGGGCAAGGTGGATAGTGTAATTGGGCGCGAAAAAGAAGAACGAAGGATAATTCAAATTTTAAATAGAAGAACAAAGAACAATGTATGCTTAATTGGTGAACCAGGGGTTGGAAAAACTGCAGTTGTTGAAGAAATTGCTCAAAAGATTGTAGATAAAAACGTGCCTTTTGGGCTATTAAATAAAGAAATATATTTATTAGATTTAACTGCGCTTGTGGCAGGCACTCAATTTAGAGGGCAATTTGAAAGCAGAATAAAAAGTTTAGTGGATGAAGTTAAGGCTGCTGGGAATGTTATTTTATTTATTGATGAAGTGCATAACTTGGTTGGAACCGGTGATGCAGAAGGAACGATGAACGCAGCCAACATTTTTAAGCCTGCGCTTTCACGTGGAGAGATACAGGTGATTGGAGCTACAACTTTTGTGGAATATAGAAAGCATATAGAAAAAGATTCTGCGCTAGAAAGACGCTTTCAGCCAATAAAGA
Organism: Oscillospiraceae bacterium; assembly: GCA_051887395.1. GTDB lineage: Bacteria > Bacillota > Clostridia > Oscillospirales > Ruminococcaceae > RGIG1955. Next base: position 789 of record JBJEZM010000080.1, read on the forward strand.
TAGATGAACCAAGTGTTAAGCAGACGATAGATATTATAAGTGGAATAAAAAAATATTACGAAATTTATCATAATGTTCAGGTGCCGGATTCGATTGTTACAGATATTGTTGAACTTTCTGAGCGGTATATTACAGACAGGTTTTTGCCGGATAAAGCAATCGATTTGTTAGATGAAGCATGTTCGAGTGTTGCTCTTAATAATGCAGATTTAGAAACATATAAAAAAATAAAAGCAGAATACGAAGATATCTTAGAAGCAGAAAGAAAGTTAAAAGAGAACGAGGATTCTGGCGTAGAAATCGATTATGAGCAGATGGCGAGACTTAAGGCAGAGCATCTGCAATGCGAAGAGAATTTAAAAAAGCAAGAAGAGTTAGTAAAGAATATTGAAATTACAAAAGATACATTGGCAAATGTTATTGAATTATGGACGGGTGTGCCAGCGTCTAAAATTAAAGAAACTGAGCTTAATAAAATAGGCGAGTTGAAAATAAGCCTGAAACAAGAAATTATTGGGCAAGATGAGGCAATTGATGCTTTGTGTGCAGCTGTTGTTCGAGCAAAAGTGAAAATTGTCCCTAAAGAAAAGCCGGTGTCTTTAATATTTGTGGGACCTACAGGTGTGGGAAAAACGCAACTTGCACGTTCGCTTGCACATGAATTATTTAGTGAAGCAACTGAACCGTTAATAAAATTAGATATGTCTGAATTTATGGAAAAACATACAGTTTCTAGAATGATTGGAGCTCCGCCAGGGTATGTGGGGTATGATGAAGCTGGCCAATTGACCGAAAAAGTAAGAAGGCAGCCATATTCTGTAATTTTACTGGATGAAATAGAAAAAGCTCATCCGGATGTTATGAATATATTATTACAAATTTTAGACGATGGAATGATTACGGATTCGCAAGGGAGAAAAGTTTCTTTTATACATACAATTATTATTATGACATCTAATGCCGGCAGTAATATTAACGCAAATGCTCTTGGGTTTGATAAAGAGCAGAATACTTTTGCAAAAGAAAAAGCTAAAAAGGCACTTGCAGATTTTTTAAGGCCGGAATTTTTAGCAAGAGTTGATGAGATAATTGCTTTTAATCAGCTTACAAGTGAAGATTATTTAAAAATTACTATTAATAAACTTGAAGAACTGAAAAAACAACTTAAGGGGCAAGGTATTGCATTAGATCTGAACGAAAACGTTGCAGAATTTATTCAAAAACAGGCGTATAAAGATGTTAAAACCGGTGTGCGAGGCATTATGAAAATAATTAGAAAAGAGATAGAAGATAATATTTGCGATTATATAGTAAATAGTCATCAAAAACAGCTAACTTCTGTTATAGTTGGGGTAAAAGAAGATGCTTTAGTATTAGAGTATAACTAGATTTAAGGAGAAGATATGAAGTTATTAAAATCTATAATTCTTAATATTATCGCGTTAGTATCTCTATTTAATGTTGTTGTTCTAGCATCTTACAAAAAACCAATAGAAATTTCTGCTAGATCTGCATGTTTTATTGATAGTGATACTGGCATGCAGCTTTTTTCTAAAGATCCACGTGCAAAAATAGCTCCAGCCTCCCTTGCAAAAATTGTTACAGCGTTGGTGGTTTTTGATAAAGTTTCTAATCTAGAAGAAAATGTGATGGTTCCTAGTTCTATATTTGATGAATTTGTGGGACTAAATGTTTCTAGTGTGGGCATTGTAAAAGGTGAAGTTGTTAAAGTAAAAGATTTATTAGCAGCGATGATGATAGCTTCTGCTTGTGAGGCTTCTAGCGCTTTAGCATACTATGTTTGTGATGGCAGTAT
>JBJEZM010000081.1:0-10137 GCA_051887395.1 Oscillospiraceae bacterium
CCTAACGCTGCTAATTCATCAATTTTCTTTCCTGCTGGGTATTCTAATCCTAAGGCACGGCCAACTTTATCAAACGCCTCACCCGCTGCGTCATCGTGAGTTGTTCCAATAATCTTATAAGAAGTATAAGTTTCTACTAACAATATGCTAGTATGCCCACCAGACACTGTTAAGCACAAAAAAGGCGGCTCTAATTCTGGACAAGTAATATAGTTTGCCGCAATATGCCCCATAATATGATCTACGGCCACAATAGGCTTATTGTAATAAAAAGCTAAAGCCTTGGCAAAATTAACACCCACAAGCAACGAACCAATTAGCCCCGGCTTTGTAGTAACAGCAATAACATCAACACCTTCTGCAGAAAGTGCAGCTTGAGCAAGTGCTGACTTATAAACATTAACAATTTCTTCAATTTGCCTTCTAGATGCCAGCTCAGGAACAACTCCCCCATACTTCGCATGTTCATTAGCTTGCGAATAAATGGAATTTGCCAACACCGTTCGGCCATCTTCAACAATTCCACATGCTGTTTCATCACAAGAAGTTTCTATTCCTAAAACCTTCATTACAGATCACAATTCCTTTTACTCCAAAAATTATAAATTGCGACATTGTGCGTCGCCTCTTTGCAACTAACTCCTTTAAATTCGGACTGAATTTGCTTCACAAGTTCTGGTATTACAACATTTTCTGTATTAAAATGCCCAGCATCTACAAGCCCTATCATGTTAGCTTCTGCTTCATACCAAGAACTATGTTTAACATCTCCTGTAGCTAACACATCAGCTTTTGCCGCAACTGCATCTTGTAACATAAATGCCCCAGAGCCACTACTGCATGCCACTGTTTTTATTTTTTTACCAGTTGGAAAGTAATACTTAAGAACATCCATGCCTAAACTATGGGAAACTTTCTCTAAAAATTCAGATTGTTCAAGCTCTTCATCTAGCTCACCAATGAGGCCACAAAAGAATCCAAATTCATTTTTAAGGCTTCGGGCATTTTTTAAGTTAAGCGCTTTACCTAAGTAAAAATTTACTCCATATTCTGCCACATCTAGGTTCGTGTGCGCGCAAATAACACTTATATTATGTGCAATAAGAATGCTCAGCATTCCACCTATCTCAATTTTTGTCAATGGCTTAAAGATAACTGGATGATGGCATACAATTAGATTAACACTTTCGTTAACCGCTTGCTCTAAAACCGCTTTGTTAAGATCTAATGCCACTAAAATTTTGCTTACATCATATTCCATATTTCCAACCAAAAGACCAACATTATCCCAATTTTCAGCACTTTCAAAAGGAGCAATGTTATTTATATAACTATAAATATCTTTTATTTTCGTCATAAAAAGCTCCTATGTTTTACTTTTTTGTGGTTTTAAAATTAAAAAAATTAAAACAACTGACCCTAAAGAAACACAAATATCTGCGAAATTAAACACAGCAAAATGCAAAAACTTTAAATCTATATAATCAACAACAAACCCGCGAAATATTCGGTCAAACAAGTTACCTAACCCGCCACCAACCACAAAAGCCATTGCAATTTTAGAGCTAAATTTAATCTCACTAAACAGCAACAGCCAAACTGCACAAATTAAAACAAAAACAGTTAAAACCAGTAACACCACTCGGTGATTAACGCCTATTCCAAATGCAGCTCCATTATTTTTTACTAAAATTAAGTTAACCGCATTACCTATTATTCCAACAGGAACTTCGCTCAAATATTGCAATGCTAACAATTTTAACAATTGATCTATAATAGAGAGTAAAATTAAAATTGAAACAATTAATAACAAATAAAATCGTCCTTTTTAAAATTTATTTTTATAAAAACATATATCTCTCTAAACTTGAACAAGCAAATTAAGAGAGAACGTTTAATTTAATATTCAATTTAACTTTTGTTTTTAAATAACAAATGTTTTTTTTCTTTTTTATCTTTATCTGAAGTAATACCATGCCCTTCGCCAAATTTAAGTACACCAAATTTAGAGACAATATCACCATCTTCATTAGTGCTTACATTAATAAAACGTTTTTCAGATATACTTTTACTTTTTAAACTGCTAACTTCTTTAATATTCATCTGCTTTGTAACTGGTTCATTTCTATCTGGTTTTTCCATCTCTAAACTTAGTTCCTCTTTTATCTCTTTATTTTCAACAAATAGTTCACCTGCTGACAAATCTTCCATCTCTTTTGGCATGTCTGGTATTTTATTAATTAAATCTAAATGCGATTTATAAATATTGCTGATTTTGGCTTTAAAGCCTGCAACCTCTCTTTGCATACGTAACAAAGCGTTTTGCTCTTTAGAAATCTGCATTTTAATATTAGAAACTGAATTCTCAGCTTTGCTTTTAGCTTCCCTTAAAATCGAACTAGCTTGTTCTTTTGCCTTTTCAATAATATTATCGCCTAATTTTTTAGCCTCAATTAAAACGCTGCTAACACTATCTTCAGCATTTCTATATTCTTCAATCTTATTAGCTAGCACGCTTATCTTTTGCTCTAGAATTTCATTTTCTTCACAAAGTCTTCTATATTCCTCTGAAATTTGCACAAAAAAGCTATCAACATCTTCTATTTTATATCCAAACATAGCCGTTTTTTCGAATTTTTTATCCAAAATATTTGAAGGTTTTAGCACAAAATTGACCTCCTAACTAAAATTATTTTGTTTTAAAAAAGCCTTCGGTACCTTCTATTTCATCTAGCAAATTACCCATAATGTCTACATTATACGGTGTAATTATATATGTACTGTTTGCCACTTTTTTAATTTGGCCATCATTTGCATAAGCAACACCGCTTAAAAAGTCTAGCAAACGTCTAGATATATCTTTATTAGTTGATTCTAAATTTAAAACTACCGTATGCTTTGAATTTAAATTGTCTGCAATTTCTGCAGCATCTTCATATTTTTCTGGCTTAACTAACACCACCTGCAACTGAGTGGTAGTATTTACACTCAGTACTTTGTTAGGTCCTTCTGGTTTACTATATTTAGGTGCTCGTTCGCTTTTATTTATAAAACCAACATCTTCAGCCTCATAATCTTCTGAATCCATTCCCATTATATTTTTTAGTTTGTCCATCATGCCCATAGTTAAAACCTCCAACACAATTTAACTTTACATAAACTAATACTTTATGTTTTTCTAATTCAATACAATTCGCTATTCTATATTATCTCTCTTTTTTTAAAAAAAGTCAACACTAAACCACAAATTGTCTAGATATTTTTAAAATTACTCGTCTAGTTTTAAAATAGACATAAAAGCCTCTTGCGAAACATCTACGCTGCCAAATTTTCTCATTCTTTTCTTACCCTCTTTTTGCTTTTCCAGTAGTTTCTTTTTACGAGAAATATCTCCACCATAACATTTTGCCAAAACATCTTTACGTAGCGCCTTAATAGTTTCCCGTGCGATAACTTTTCCACCAATCGCAGCTTGTACAGGAATTTCAAACAACTGCCTTGGTATTTTTTCTTTTAATTTTTCTGCCAATTTCCTTCCTCTAGGCACAGCTCTATCTGCATGCACTATAAAAGATAAAGCATCTATTACCTCACCATTGAGTAGAATATCCAACTTAACCAACTTAGACTCTTTATAATCTGCCAATTCATAATCAAAAGAAGCATATCCTTTGGTTCTAGATTTTAATGCATCAAAAAAATCATATATCACTTCGTTAAGAGGCAGCAAATATTTAATCTCAACTCGCTTAGTATCAATATATTTTGTATCCTCATAAATTCCCCGCCTGTTTTGGCAAAGTTCCATAATACTTCCCATAAACTCAACAGGAGAAAATATAACGGCTTTTATAAACGGTTCATAAGCCTTATCAATTGTAGCCTGATCAGGATAGTTTGTAGGATTATCTATATATATTTCATTACCATTGGTCAGTTTTAACTTGTAAACAACACTAGGCGTAGTGGTAATCAATTCCATACCATATTCTTGTTCCAGCCGTTCCTGAATAACCTCCATGTGCAACAAGCCCAAAAAACCACATCTAAAACCAAAACCTAATGCTGCTGATGTCTCTGGTGCAAAACTTAAGGATGCATCGTTTAATTGTAATTTTTCTAAAGATTCCTTTAGCTCTGCATATCTTGCACCATCTGCCGGATAAATACCACAAAACACCATTGGCACTGCTTTTTTATATCCAGGTAACGGGCTTTCAGCAGGTCTTTCACTATAAGTCACTGTATCTCCCACATTTGTATCAGCCAAACTTTTTATACTTGCAGCAATATATCCTACCTGCCCTGCCGTAAGCAATTTTGTAGGCTTTAATTCCTTAGGCGTCATTACCCCTACTTCCACAACATCAAAGCAAGCATTAGACGCCATCATTTTAATGCCCATTCCAGGCTTAACCGTACCGTTCATAACTCTAACATAAATAATAACACCTTTATACGCATCATAAACCGCATCAAAAATTAAAGCAGAAAGCGGCGCATCTTTGTCTCCTTTAGGTGGCGGAATTAATTCAACTATCTGCTCTAAAACCAAAGCAACATTTAACCCGGACTTTGCTGAAATCTTAGGGGCATTTTCAGCTGGTATCAATAAAATATCTTCTATTTCTTTGCATACTCGTTCTGGGTCTGCAGTTGCTAAATCAACTTTATTTAAAACCGGCAAAATTTCTAACCCATTATCCATTGCAAGGTAAGCGTTTGCCAAAGTCTGTGCCTGCACCCCCTGAGTAGCATCAACAACCAAAACAGCTCCTTCACAAGCCATCAGTGCACGAGATACTTCATAATTAAAATCAACATGCCCTGGAGTATCTATTAAGTTAAAAGTATATTCTTTGCCATTTTTAGCACAATAAACCAAACTAACCGCTCTCGCCTTAATTGTTATTCCACGTTCCTTTTCAATCTGCATATCATCAAGCAACTGACTTTCCATCTCTCGCGCAGAAACTGCTGATGTTAGCTCAAGAATTCTGTCTGCCAAAGTCGATTTTCCATGATCTATATGTGCAATAATGCAAAAATTCCTTATGTTATTACTATCAAAATCTTGTGACATAAACACCTCTAAAAAATCACACTAATTTTTACTGTTTTTTATAAAGTCCACAAACAACGGATGAGGGGTATCGAGTCTAGATTTAAATTCCGGGTGAAACTGTGTGGCAATAAACCATTTTTGTTTTGGCAATTCAATAATTTCAACCAAGCGCTCATCTGGGGAGATTCCACAAAACGTCATTCCGCTTTTTTCAAAAAGTTTTCTATACGAATTGTTAAACTCATATCTATGCCTGTGCCTCTCATATATCAGCTCTTGTTTATATATGTCCTTCACCTTAGCACTATCAATAAGCTTGCAAGGGTAAAGCCCCAAACGCATTGTGCCCCCTTTGTTTTTTAAATTTTCCTGGCTTGCCATAATATCTATCACTGGGTTTTGGCAATTTCTATCGAACTCCGTTGAATTAACATCATTTAGTTTTAATACATTTCTTGCAAATTCAAGCACTGCCATCTGCATTCCTAAACATATTCCAAAAAATGGAATGTTATTTTCTCTCGCATATTTTATAGATGTAACCATACCTTCAATACCACGCTGGCCAAATCCTCCGGGCACAATAATCCCTTCACAATCCTTTAGTGTCTCTCTTGCATTAGCTTCTGTTAAAAGTGATGAATCAATCCATTTTATGCATACATCTACATTATTAACAACCCCTGCATGGCGCAACGCTTCCACAATAGATAAATACGCGTCTTGTAAGGCAATATATTTCCCAACTAAACCAATTTGCATAGTATTTTTAAGTGCTTTTGCTTTTTTTACCATGCTTTCCCATTTTTCAAGTTGTGGCTGCCTATCTTCTAACCCCAAATGAGTACACACTGATCTACCTAAACCCTCTTCTTCTAACATTAAAGGCACTTCATATAAATTGTCTATTGTGCTATTTTGAATTATATCTTGCTTATTAACATTGCAAAATAGTGCTAATTTATATTTTATATCTTCTGGGATTGGAACATCTGCTCTACACACTAAAACATCTGGGGTAATACCAATAGATCTTAATTCTTTAACACTGTGCTGAGTTGGCTTAGATTTTAACTCTCTAGAACCACCAATATATGGTATTAAAGTTACGTGTATATACATTGCATCATTTTTGTGCTCACTACCCACCTGCCTAATTGCTTCCAAAAACGGCAGGATTTCAATATCTCCAACTGTGCCGCCAATTTCTGTAATAACTATATCAGCATTAGTAGTTTTGCCATAGTTATATACTTTTTCTTTAATTTCGTTTGTAATATGCGGAATCACTTGAATTGTGGAACCCAAATAATCTCCTCTGCGTTCTTTGTTCAGCACACTTTGGTAAATCTTACCCGTTGTCATATTAGAATCAGACGATAAATTTTCATTTAAAAAGCGTTCATAATGCCCCAGATCCAAATCCGTTTCTGCACCATCATCGGTAACAAAAACCTCTCCATGCTGATAAGGGCTAATCGTTCCTGGATCAACATTAATATACGGATCAAACTTTTGAATAGTTACCGAATAACCCCTTGCCTTTAACAATTTACCTAAAGAAGCTGCTGTTATTCCCTTTCCCAAGCCAGATACGACTCCACCTGTTATAAAAATATACTTTGTATTACTCATAAACTTCCTTTCTCCTAACTAAATTTTTTAAAATCAATGTGTAACTCTTCCACTAAGAGGTCAGCAAGCGTTGCAAAATTTTGCAAAGTTAACTGCTCCGGTCTAATATTCAAATCAATACTACAAACATTTAACATACTAGAAAATTCATCTTTATTCAAGCCCAAATATACACACAAAGAGTTTAAAAGCGTTTTTCTTCTCTTTTTAAAGCTTTCTCTAATCAAAGCAAAGAATAAATTTTCATCCATAACTTTAACAGCTGGCTGTTGCAACATATCAAACTTAACAACCGCCGAATCTACTTTAGGAATAGGTCTAAAATTCCCTTTTGACACATTAAACAACTTTTTAGGCATACTGTAATACCAAATTGGGTAACAAATTGCCCCTGTATTTTTAGTACCAGGTTTTGCACAAAACCTCTCTGCCAACTCCCTTTGTAACATCACAGTTATTGCTTTAATTCCTAAACCTGGCTTCAGCAAATTCATTATTATAGGAGTGCTTACATAATATGGTAAATTGGCAGCAACCACTACATTTAAATTGGCAAATTCTTCCTTAATAATTTTATTCATATCCTGTTTTAAGATATCCCCATGAATAATTTTCACATTGTTTATATTATTTTGCAATAAATTGTGCTCAAGCTGCAAAATAAGCTGCTCATCAATTTCTATAGCAATAACTTTTTTAAAAAGAGGTGCTAATTTTTTGGTTAGCGCCCCATAAGCAGGCCCAATCTCAATAACACCGCAATCACCTTCAACTAAACTGGCCTCTGCAATTTTTTGTGCAATTGCCTCATTAATCAAAAAATTTTGCCCTAAAGATTTTTTAGCGTAAAATACCGGCAAACCTTCTTGCACTTTCATAAAATTAACCCCAATTCAAAAACTATAAATTCATCAATTTAATCCTAGCCACCAAAATTAAATAAAGCTTGTGCAAACTTTTCTGGTTCAAAAGGCTCTAAATCAGATATTCCTTCCCCTAAACCCACATATTTAATAGGAACCCTTAATTCGTCACATATAGAAAGAACCATACCACCTTTTGCCGTACCATCTAGCTTAGTGAGTATTATTCCCGTTACTTCCATAACATTTTTAAATTCCTGCGCTTGAGCTACTGCATTCTGCCCGGTTGTCGCATCTAGAACCAATAATACTTCAACTTCTGTTTGCGGGCAAAATTTATCTATAATACGCTTCATCTTTTCTAATTGCGCCATAAGATTTTTTTTATTGTGCAACCTTCCTGCCGTATCACATATCAAAGCATCATACGTAAACGCTTTAGCCAGCTTAATTGCTTCATAAATCACAGCACTAGGATCACTGGTACTTTCATTTTTAACCAAAAAAACTCCAGCAAGCTCAGCCCACACTTCTAGCTGCGCAATGGCTGCATCTCTAAAGGTATCTGCTGCCGCAACAATAACCCGCCGCCCATTGTTTTTTAAACTATAAGCCAACTTACCAATAGTGGTAGTTTTGCCAACTCCATTAACCCCAACCACCAAAATCACTTTATTTGGCTTGTTCAAACTGTCATTAAAAATCGGCTTAGAATCTTGTGAAGCAGTGTTTAATATTTGCGTAATAATTTTTATAAATTCCGGCCTCAAATCTACTGTATTTTCAATTTTATTTGCTTTTGCTGCTTTTTTTAATTCTTTGCTAATTTTTTGTGAAGTAACAACTCCAACGTCAGATATTATAAGCGCTTCCTCAAGAGCCTCAAAAAATTCATCATCTATTTCACAACCAAGATTAAGTACCTTTTCTATATTCCTAGTAACAGTTTCGCTTGTCTTCTTTATACTACTTTTTAACTTCTCTAAAAGTCCCATAATTCACCGCCTCAGCTTAAAACTAATAATGGTATCCCATCAACTCCAGAACTTTTTTCGCCGCCTGCTGCTCCGCCTCCTTTTTACTCCTGCCTGTTCCAGACCCTAAAACAACACTTTTTGTGTTAAGGCACACATTAATAGTAAATTTTTTATTATGATCTGGTCCACTTTCTTTTGCCAAAATATATTCCAAATGTTCCCCTGGATTTTGCTGGATTATTTCTTGCAGAATAGTCTTATAATCTTCAAACATTGCATTTTTATTGTTTTTTAACATCTCTTCAATAAACGGCAGAATAAATCGCGTTGCAGAATCTAATCCACCATCTAAATATATTGCAGCAATAATCGCTTCAAAAGTATCTGCCATAATAGAGGGTCTTTCGCTTCCATGCACACTGCGTTCCCCTTTACCAAGCAAAATATAATCATTTAAATTAATTTTTTGTGCAAAACGATACAACGCCTTTTCACAAACAAGAAAAGAACGCATTCTAGTAAGCTCACCCTCCGAATATTGTGGAAAGCGATTAAAAAGATAATTTGAAACAATCAGCCCCAAAACTGTATCGCCTAAAAATTCTTGGCGTTCATTGCTTTGTATTTTGTTTTTACTTTCATTAGCATATGAAGAATGAATTAAAGCCGTTTTCAAATATTGTTTATTTTTAAAAACATACCCTATTTTTTTTCCCAATACTTCCATAATATTAATTCCTCTTTCGGCATCAAATAACATCTTTTGCCTCCTAATTATTAACTTTACCCCACCATTTTCACTCCTTGCAGAATTGCATTTTTTATAGCAATTTCATTTGCATTTCCGTGTACTTTAATCACTGGCTTTAAAAGCCCTACCAAAGGCGCCCCGCCAAAATTAGACGGATCTAATTTACTTTTTAGTTTTAAAAATTTGTTCTTAAGAATAGCAGCTGCAAATTTAGTAAAAATATTCGAATAAAAAACATCTTTTATCTGCAAAAATAAAAACTTACTCGTTGCCTCGGTGGATTTCAGCAAAATATTCCCACTAAAGCCGTCAGAGACTAAAACATCGCACTCGCCTGCAAAAGCTGCTTGTGGTTCAATATTCCCTATAAAATTAACATCTAAACTATCAGAAAGCAATTTAAAAGTTTCTCTTTGTAAATCCGTTCCTTTAATTGCTTCTTCTCCAATATTTAAAATACCAACTCGTGGCTTAGCTACTTTATAAATTTTCTGCATCAATTCACTGCCAATCACTGCAAACTGCTGCAACATTAAAGGTCGGCAGTCATAATTTGCACCAGAATCTATAAGCATAAATTTACCAGTTTTAGAAGGAAATAAAGTAGCAATTGCAGGCCGTTTAATTCCAGGCAACCGCTTCACAATCAAAGAACCTCCTACAACCAATGCTCCTGTGCTACCCGCACTAATAAAAACGTCTCCTTTCCCTAAATAAAGTAACTTTAACCCCACAGCCATACTGCAATTAGAACACTTTTTCATAATATCCATCGGCGGATCATCAAAAGAAATTACATCTGGTGCATCAACAATATCAATTTTAGTAAGAGAAATCGAGTTGTCA
>JBJEZM010000082.1:0-2566 GCA_051887395.1 Oscillospiraceae bacterium
CGCATCGCCGTATAATTCACAACGTTCAAAAGCTTCTTTCCATTCATCCGCATAATTTGCAGGGTTAAATGGCAACCCCAATTTCAAATTCACGAACTCCTGCAGCCCTTTTCTAGTTGCTACGCTATTACAGAACTCTTCGACGAGTTGCGATAAATCAACCCATGGTGAATACAAAGCATTTAGAGAAAAACCTATACAACCAGTTTTGTTATGCTTGTTTTTTGATTTCCAAATTCCGCGCGCCAAAATATCTCTACTAATTTTTCCAGCTCCTCTTATTGTTTTTCCGCATTTAGTACATATGAGTTTAGAACTATCCAGAATAGGTCTATTATCCTCTGTTTTATCCCATACAACGGCCTGCCAAGTAAGTTCTTGATATTCTTCACAATGTGGGCAAGGAACTAAAAAAAATCGCTGATCAGAAAGCAAAAATTTATCTTCAATCTTTGAAGCACCTTTTATAGTGGGAGTTGAGACAAAGAGCCTTTTTGCGTTAAAGAAATTCAGTGTTCTTTGCTCAGCGAGTTTCAAAGGATCGCCCTCTTTTGTGACGCCATAACGGTCAACTTCATCACACAAAAGAATTCTGATAGGCCTACTCGCTAAGCCGGCAGGAGAATTTGCACCAACCATAGCAAGAAAACCGCCAGGGAACTTTTTTAAGCGTATGGTTTCACTACTTTTTCTGCTACTGCCCCTACCATTCTGACCTTGCTCAAACTTGCCAGAAAGCAAAGGGCAAACTTGCAAAGTTGGTTCAATACGTTCTTTAGAAAATGATTCTGCAGCCTCAATTGTAGGCTGTAGGAACAAAATAGGGCTAGGTTCTTGCGCGATATAATAACAAAGAGCATTTAGCAAAAGTTCACTTTTCCCAATTTGAGATGAGCACATCAAAACGATATCCGACACAGCCGGATCGCTGATAGTTTCTAAAATATCACTCATGAAAGGCACTCTATCTGTCTTCCATTTTCCAGCTTCTGGAGAAGTTCCCGGAGCGATATATCTATGATTTTCTGCCCATTCTCGACAACTGCAAGGTGTTAATGGCTTAAAAAGCTGCAATAAGTCAATTTCTAAAGCTCTGTCAACTTCGCTTTCACTTTCTTTTTTTTTTCTTCCGAAATTGAACTCAAAACTTCCGCGATAGAATTTCTTAAAACTTTCTCAATTATCGCAGCAGATTTGCCCTCTAACTCAAGAGCCAATCTCGCAGGCAAGTTCTCAAGTTCACTTTTAACATTTTCACAGACTCTAGAAAAAACCAAAAAAGCATTGTCAACAGCTATTAGTATTTTCTCTTTCTCTAAAATACTAATTTCTGCTATCTTGTTTTTCTTGGCTTCTAACTTTGCAGCTTCTTTAGCTTTTAATGCTCTAGAACGTAAAAGAAGCTGAGCACTCTCTCTATCAGAAAGTTTCTTTTTATGATTGATTTTTTTCTTATTTAAAATTTCTAAGCTCTGATCGCGAAGCAGTTTCCCATCATTATCTCTTGGCAAAACTCCTTTAGCTGCTAAATTTTGAATAGTTGTTTTAGCTATCCCGGTTAGCAAAGACAAATCGCGTTGGCTAATTGTCAAAGAATCAGAGTCTATTTGGTTATTCTCTTCATTCAATTCACTCATATATTTTTGTTCCTAATAGTTCATGATTAATAATTCTTCTGCAGAGTTTCCGATTTTGCTATGAGACAATCTAGCAATAGCTTTTTGCAAATGAACTTTATGCATATTATAGTCTTTGAAAAGTTCTTTTATAAAATCTGTATTTGAGTTGGACAGAATGAATTTTATTTTTCTTTGATGAAGTTTAGAACATATGTCGCACAGTTTTAGTTGCTCTTCTCTACTCCATCCTGTTAAGGTATAGCCTGTGAAAAACTTTTTATCTTCACCAAAATAAGGAGGGTCCAGGTATACAAAAGAATCTGCAGGCAAGTTGTCTAATACTTTTTTATAGTCATCATTCTTAATGACAATATCATAGCTATTTAGATATTCGTGCATTCTAAAAATACTATCTTCATCGCAAATTATTGGGCTATCATAATTAGCGAAGGCTGAATTCATATATCCTAATTTGTTGACCCTGTACATACCACCAAAACAAGTTTTATTGAGATAAATAAAACGAGAAGCCCTTTTTATATCGCTTAACATAAAAAAATTCGGTTCTCTGTCTAATGCACGTATTTCATAAAAATATTCTGCTGTATTTTTATGTTTTTTCAAACTTTCAATAAGTTCTTTCGGATTGTTCTTTATACATAAATAAACGTTTATCAGTTCTTCATTTATATCATTTATGACAGCTGTGTCTGGTTTTAAGTTAAAAAACACAGCACCTCCACCTAAGAAGGGCTCATAATATAAAAGCTGCTTAATGTTTGAAGGCATTAATTTAACTATAGTGTTTGATAATCTTCTCTTTCCGCCAACCCATTTCAGCAAAGGCAACATCCGCTTAATCCTTGTATAAATTCTTTTTGTTTCGCTATTAAAAAACTGGTCAAAAGACCGGCACGACCGCTTGCCTAAAAATATACCATATACTA
>JBJEZM010000083.1:0-2560 GCA_051887395.1 Oscillospiraceae bacterium
AGTTGCAAAATATTTTTGATAAGCTAAATTTTACTAAGGACAAACGTTTTTCTTTTTACACAAAGGTGTAGATGAGTGCAAAAATAGAAAACACAAAGAGACATCTGATGTTGATATTGCGCATAAAGTAAAATTTTCTCCAAACAAAGTTCAAAACATGTATACCTATTTTTAAAGAGTTAGATGCCGTGTTTAGCCCAAAAAGGAAGTTTGGAAACTTTAAGATCTGCTTTTGTGGTGCCAATGGTAGCAATAAACTAATTGATCCGCTAGGCGATGTCTATTCTTGTCTTGAAGAGGTTGGAAAAAGTTCTAGGAAAGTGGGTTATGTTGATCAATTTAATAAGAAGATAGTTTCAACAGAACTGGCAAAGGAGTGGGCAGAACGAACTGTGCGAAATATCCCAGAGTGTTCAGAATGTGCTTATGCATTGATTTGTGGCGGTGGTTGCGGAGTGGCTTGCTTTTAAGAATAAAGGGAAATTATATATGCCTTGGTGCGGGCAAAACAAGGGAATTGCGCAAGAAGTTATATGTGAAATTGCAAAAAAGATAGAAGTGTAATTATGGATGAATATGTATTTGGAAAACATAAGCTATATGAAATGGATTGCAAATCTAAAAGCGCAAATGGATTTTAGAAATTTATGGTAAGAAGTATGTTGTGAACGAAGATACATATAAATTTATAGAAAAATATAATCTTGAGCCATTTGATAATAAAAACTTAGACGAAACTGAGCAATTAGTTTTTAGTGCTTTAAAAAATGCAGGTCATTTTTTTAATACGGAAAAACCAACTTGCAGCAAAGATTATGCTAGATTAATCTTTAAAAAGAGATTATTTTCTAAAAGATCACTTAAACAACACAAATGGTAATGTAGCTTCAATAATAGTATTGTTGCTGTTTTCTACAGTATTTCATGAAATAGGACATATAAGCGCATCTATAAAATATGGTGTGGTGCCTAAATGGGTAGGAGTAGGTATATATTTTACATCTCCAATTGCATTTGTGGATATAGATGATACTTGGAAATTGCCACAAAAACAACGAATAGTTGTTGATGTAGGGGGCATATATTTTCAGCTTATTGTTAGTTGCATTTACACTTTGTGGTATATTATTTTTAAAACTCCAAGCGCATTAAATGCGGCGTATTTATTAGTTGTTTCTGTTGTTTTTATTTAAATCCTTTTTTAAAGTACGATGGATATTGGATTTTTTCAGATTTATTAGGAGTATATAATTTAAATCAACATATCAGTGAATCAATAAGGTTTTTTATTTTGTAAACTCTTTTATAGAAAAATGCAAACAAAAACATAATGAATTTGATGATAACAAAAGTTTATTAATAGGAATTTACTCGTTAGTTTCTGTTATGTTTTTTATATATTTTGGGCTAGCATTATTAAAATCATCAATTATAAGTACATGAAAATTGTTTAAGTGCTATAGTGTGTGCAATTTGTTTGTGAGCATGGTGCTGCTTTATTTATCTGTCGTATCTATAAATTCATTATTTAGAATGTTAAAAGACATTGATTTCTACAGCAAGATAACGTTTACAATAAGAACCAACCTTATTAATAATATATCAAGTGAAACAATACAACATATTGCGTTTGATAAAAGTAGTAGAAATGAAATTTTAGATAAACTTGGAGAATTAGTGGAAAGATGTATTGCAGAAAGTGAGAGAAAACAACGATATGAATTTTCTAAACGCAAGTGGAGATATTGTATTTTACAATATCTTGCAAATAGCAACTTGGATTTTTATTCTATGTTTGAGCAAGTTTATGCTTTATTTGGTTATCCAGAAGATATGTTAAATTTCATTCCATACATGCCGCCACAGGATAATTACAAACCAATATTGCATACAAATATGAAGAATCAAACCAGGTTACTTAATAATTTGAGCGTTTTCTTAAATACTGAGAAAAACTTTTTCAAAGACAGGCAAGCCAAGCTCTATATATATTGAAAAGCACATTGATGCAAGCAGGGAAAGTAGCAGGCAGTGGTGCAGTAGCAGGAGGCGGTTTCAGCTTAGCGCATGATATTGGCTCTACTTCTAATGGCGATATTAACAAACCGAGGGCACATTCTACAGGAATATCTATAAATCCCAAACAAGAAGATTTATTAGAAATTCAGCGGCATTTATCTGGTGAATTACGTTCAGAATTTAATGACGCCAATGATTAAGAGAATCGATGAGGCTATGAAGTTGAAAAAGCCAATTACTGGAGCAGATTCAAATTTTTATTTGCGTGAATTGGAAGAAGCAAAATTGGTGTCGAAAGGTATTAATTATGAAACTGTACATAGTATGGCATTAAAGAAGTACAATGTTAGTGAGTACGACCTTTATCACCCTGATGTTATTAAAAAATTCCCTAGCTGGTTTAATAATTCTTGGTTCGAATACTGGGGGCTAAAAAAATGAATATATATAAACGCTTGGATGAATTTCGTCGATTTCAGCTCTGGTTTGATGAACTGCCACAATTAAATATTAATCAAAAACAAAAAAATCCAAGACATAT
>JBJEZM010000084.1:0-2536 GCA_051887395.1 Oscillospiraceae bacterium
AAAAAGGCGGCAAAGCGTACAATTGAACGTGCGGTAAAAGAAGCGTTTAAATAATTTAAGATAGGGGGAAGCAAAGGTTTCGACGGGGATTTTGAAATATAATAAGCGGGTAGAGGGTCAGCTCTTTAAAACTGAAAACTATCTTTTAAACGCAGAAGATAACGTAATTAATCTAGACTTTTCAAAAGCTAGAACAGCTATTGCTGCTTAGTTAGCGATAGCCGCTTAACCAAGAGTATCACGGCTTGAGTTTAAGTGTCATTCAGTGATGAACGTCTTCTTTAGAGTTTTTCGGCTTTAGAAGATGATTTAGAAAATATGCTGCTATAATTTTTTGTTTGTTTTATTTTAGCGGCAGAGCTTTAAAAACAAGCTATGCCCGAAGAAAGTTATATGGATTAATTTTCGGACAGGGGTTCGATTCCCCTCTTCTCCACCAAAGTGGTATGTAATTAATTTTTAGGTGTGATTTATTTTGTTAGATGATCTTTATATAAAAAGTGTAAGTATAGAATATACTAAAATACCAAAGAATGATTATATATCTAAATTAAATGTGGTTAAAAATATAAAAAAACTCGAATTTAACAAACCTGTTACGTTTTTTGTGGGAGAAAATGGTTTAGGGAAGTCTACATTAATTGAAGCAATTGCCACAAAGTGGGGCTTTAATGCAGAAGGTGGATCCAGGAATTTTAATTTTTGCACAAAACGAACGGAATCTAATCTAAATAAATACATTAACTTGGTGTGCGGCCTTTATAGACCAAGAGATGGATATTTTGTTAGGGCAGAATCATTTTATAATGTTGCAACTAATATAGATGATTTGGATTTAACATTAGCTTATAGTGGGTTCTTTGCATAATCAATCACACGGAGAAAGCTTTTTAACCCTGTTTTTTAAAAGATTTAGAGGGAGAGGGTTTTACATTTTAGATGAACCAGAAGCAGCACTTTCTTCAGTTTTTCAACTTTCTTTGCTGGTTAGAATGAAAGAGCTTGCAGGCATGAGTTCACAGTTTATAATAGCCACTCACCAATACTTTTAGCTTATCCGGATGCGCAAATTTATGAGATAAAAGACAACGGTATTTTTTTAACGCAATATAATAAAACAGATCATTATTTAGTTATGAAAAGCTTTTTTGACGATACAGAAAGAACAATTAAAAATTTACTGAAATAAAGATTTTGGATTTTTATTAGGAGGTTTTATGATATGCCATTTGTTGTATTTGCAGACGGTAGCGCAAACTTACCGCAAAACATGTTAGAAGGGATTACCCTTTTACCATGCGATTATTTTGTGAATGAGAAACCGCAAACCTATGTAGGAAATATTGATGATTTTAATGGGCATGCCTATTATGAAGGCCTTAAAAGAGGCCAAATTGTTAAGACTAGCCTGTTGAATGTGCAATTATTCATATCACATTTCACTCCGGTTTTAGAGCAAGGGCTTGACGTTATGTATGTTTCTATGAGCTCGAATATCAGTGGTACTTATAATGCCGCTGTAATTGCAGCTAAAGAGCTGATGCAGCAATATAGCGATCGCTTGGTTCATGTTGTAGATTCTCGTGGATGCGGGTTTGGTAGTGGGCTTTTGGCTGTTCGCGCTGCAGAACTGAGCAAACAAGGACTGGAGCTAAAAGAAGCTGCGGCTGTTTTAGAAGCAGAAGTACCGCATATTTGCCAGTATTTTACTGTGGATGATTTGAATTATTTAAAACGAACAGGTCGTGCTCGTGGAGTAACAGCGCGAGTTGCTACTGTTTTAAATATTAAACCAATTTTATATGGCGATAAAGAAGGGCGTATTGCGTTATGTGCCACAGTTAGAGGACGCAAAAAGGCAATTGAAGCACTAGTAAAAAGGTATAAAGAGAAGAGGCTGGATGTTAAAAGCCAAATGGTCTGTATCTCTCATGGGGATTGTGAGGAAGATGCAAATTATTTATCTGAACTAGTTTTGTCGATTACTCCGCAGGTTTCTTTGGTAATTTGCCAGCATGAGCCGTTTTCTGGTTCGCACGTTGGGCCAGGTATGCTAGGTTTATTTTTTAAAGGTAAAGAACGATAATAAAAAATGCAAGGCAGAATTTTTGTAATTTTTACGCCCTATGGTTTAGTAGCCAGAGGGCATTTTTAGTGTTGCATAAGATTTAACAACTTTTTATGAGTTTAAAAAGAGGATTAGTGGCAGTTAAGGTGCAACAGAAAAGGAGATGCTTATGGAAGATATTTATACTTCAATGATAAAATCAGAAGTGTTATTTTTAATTCCAATTTTATTTTCTGTTCGTAAAAACTTGGAAATGGTTAAAGAGGGAAAAATCTCTAAAAGAGTGTTTATAGGTTGGTATGCTTTATGCTTAATTGTTTGTGGTGTATATGAGTTTACAGAGTGTGCACCAGGAACGAGTGTGATTGATACAATATTTACATCTATTATTTAAGGTTTATTAATAGGTAGTTTTAGCTTGAATTTAAAGAATATAAATATGGTTAACTTTAAATTTAAAAAAGAAAA
>JBJEZM010000085.1:0-9894 GCA_051887395.1 Oscillospiraceae bacterium
AGCTGAAAAATAACAATAAGGCTATATTTATTGATGAAATAGTTTACGATGAGAGTCAAGAAAAGGAGATAAGAGCAACTGAATTAGTGGAATATGTTGACAAATGTGGATTAGTGAATAGGACGTTGAAAACAGAAAAAAATTTAGGAGATACAAATTTTGATTTAAGTTATTTAACACAAAGAGGGAAGAATGTAGAACTGGGCGATATAGATGGAGACGGTTGCCTTGAAATTCCATGTGAAAGACCAATTACAGAGTTCTTAAATTCGGGAGAAGAAAATTTGAAAGAAATTGACTGGTATTCTTTTTATGGCGATAATGTAAAACTTTCTGCAATTGAAATTATGGATATTTGGGCACAATATAGATTAAAATTAAAGTCGGATTGGTTTGCGATAAAGCACGAAAAATTAAGCAATACCGATGTGAAAGTTGAAGGTAGAACATTACAAGTAAACGGTTACTATAAACCGGAATCGAACGGACATATGTTAGTGCTAGAAAAAGAAAACGAAAAAATAGTTATTTATGTTGTGCCAAAAGGTAAAAAAGTGAAAGATATTTTCTCTAAATTTGCAACTTCAGGGGAATTAGATTATTATGTATCTATTCCGAATAAATCTGAAGAAGAACAGGCAGTTTCTATGCGAGAATTTCAAAAGCTTTTTAAATTGTTAAATTGAGACAACTATTTAATTTGAATAAAAAAATATATTTAACTTAGGAGGGTTAATTTATGTTATTAGAAAAAAATACTATAGGCAAGATAGAAATAGCAGAGAATTTCTTTGTTGGTTTAGTTAACAATATTGCAACAGAAAGCTTTGGAGTTGTAGGGACATCAAGTAATTTTTTGCAGAAATTTTGCTATTTAATGAAAAATGGTGGCAGAAACGGGATAATTATAAGAAAAGAGGAGAACAGATTGTATATTGATCTGCATATAGAGGTGAAGTATGGAGTTAATATTGCGGAAACAATTAAGAATTTAACAGAGAAAATAAAATATATTATAAAAGATTGCACAGGATTTGAAACTGAAAACATTAATATTTATATAGATAGAATGAGTGTTTAAAAGCAGCTCAAAGTGTGAATACTTTAAGTGTGGAGGAATTTTTGATGATAAATGGCCATATTTTAAAAGAAAGTATAATATCTGGAGCAAATAATATTTTTAATAATAAAGAATTGGTTAATGATTTAAATGTTTTCCCTGTGCCCGATGGAGATACGGGCTCTAATATGGCGAGAACTATGAACGCGGCTAAAATGGTGCTTACGAGTGAAAAAAAAGAATTATCTGTGGCAGAAGTGATGAGGCTTACAGCCTCTGCTTTATTGCGGGGAGCACGTGGCAATTCTGGTGTAATTCTTTCTTTAATTTTTAGAGGATTGGCCAAAGGATTGGAGAATTGCCGAATAGTAGATGCAGCTAGGTTTGCAAAAGCATTTAGTGCAGCAACTGAGGCGGCTTATAGTGCGGTTGCCAAACCAACAGAAGGTACGATTTTAACTGTGGTTAGGTTGATTAGTTTAGAAGCGGAGGATATTGCAAAGGAGTCTGGTAATTTTGCGGATTTTTGGGACAAAATTTGCAAAAAAGGAAACGAAATACTTTCAAAAACACCGGAATTTTTACCGATTTTAGCAGAATCTGGTGTAGTAGATTCTGGAGGTCAAGGGTTAGTTTTTATTTTTGAAGGTATGGATAGTGTTTTTGCTGGGAATGGGATAGTAGAGCTGAAAGAAAGTGAAGAAATCGGTAACAGTTTAGCAAATAAAGAGAGTAAAAAACATGAAGTGGAATATGGGTATTGCACCGAGTTTTTAATTAATAAGAGTAACCAATACAATAAAGAAAATGAAAAAGAGTTTAAAAACTTTTTAGAAGAGATAGGCGGTAGTATTGTTTTTGTTGACGATGATAATATAATTAAAGTACATGTTCATTCAAATCATCCGGGGGCAGTGCTTGAGAAAGCATTGTTATATGGTGGACTAACGGATGTTAAAATAGATAACTTAAAAGAAGAGGTTGATGAGCACGAGCAGAAGCATTCAGGTGAAAAGAATGTATTTGAATATAAGCCAGTGGATGAAAGTATAGAATATGGTTTTATTGCTGTTGCTGCGGGCGATGGGATTGAAAACACGTTTAAAGAGCTTGGCGTTATGAATATTGTTTCTGGTGGCCAAACAATGAACCCGAGCACAGAGGAAATTGTTAGCGCTATTAATGCAACCCCAGCAAAGTGTGTGTTTGTGTTGCCAAACAATAAGAATGTGGTACTTACAGCACAGCAAGCCGCTCTTATTGCGGATCGAAAAGTTGTTGTGTTACCAAGCAGAACAGTGCCACAGGGAATTAATGCAATTTTGGCATTTAATGAAACAGCAAGCCTAGAAGAAAACCAAATTGAAATGATAGCGGCAATTGAACGTGTTAAAACTGGCTTTATTACCGTTGCTGTTAGAGATTCTAAAACTAACAATAAAGAAATAAAAACCGGTGATGTTTTAGCGCTTGAAAATGGTAGGATACAATATGTAGAAGACGATTTAGCGAAAGCATGCTTTAAACTAGTTAAAAATATGGTAAAAAAGCAAAGTAGTTATATAACACTATTTTATGGGACAGACGTTGACCCACGAATTATGCCAGCGCTTGAAAAGCAGATAAAGCAAAAGTTCAAAGCTCTTGAGGTTAATTTTATTTTTGGAAATCAACCGGTCTATCATTTTATAATAGCAGTTGAATAACATTTGTGATTTTTGGAGAAATAGATGGGATATCTTTTAGATGTGATAGAAAAGTATTTAAGGCAAAATCCGGCTCGGTTTCATATGCCAGGGCATAAAGGTGCGAATATTTTTAGTAAGTGTAATTTTACACCATTAGAACAGTATGATTTAACTGAAATTAAAGGATTAGATAGTCTTTATGAAAGTGAAGGTTGTATAAAAAAATTAGAAGAAAGAATTTCAAAAATCTTGGGATTTAAAAGTATTATTTCTGTAGGAGGCTCCACATCTTGTATTCAGGCTATGCTTGCTAGCGTTTGCAATCCGGGAGATAAAATAATTGTGGATCGTAATGTACATATTTCGGTGATTAACAGCATAGCCTTGTTAGATTTAACCCCGATTTGGTTATTTAGAAAACCGCAAAAAAATTGTGCATTTGGTGCCCAAATTTCTGCAGAAGATGTTAAAAAAGTGTTAAATGCAAATTCTAATGTAAAGTGTATGTTTTTAACTGGAGAAGATTATTACGGTTTGGCACCAAATATTCTAGAAATTTCGAAAATATGTTTAGAACATAAAGTGTATATATTAGTAGACAATGCCCATGGTGCTTATTATGGCTTTTTAAATAAACATCCTATGCAGCTTGGGGCGTCTATGTGTTGCGATTCTTGGCATAAAACTTTACCAGCGTTAACTGGTGCGGCAGCATTGCTTATGCAAGATGATTTTGATATGCATTTTATAAAAAAGCGAATGCAGATTTTTTTATCGTCTAGCCCCAGTTATCTTGTTATGCTTTCTATGGACATTTGTGCGGATTATTTATATGAAGAATTTCAAACAGACTTTAAAACATTTATAGAGAGAATTACCAAATTTAAATATGAAATAAAAAGATTGGGCTTTGATATTTTAAATGATAACGAAGCAAGTGTTATGAAACTTACTATTAGCGGGCTTAAGATGGGAATAAGCGGAATTGATTTGGCAGGTGCTTTGAGAGATAATTGTATTGAGCCAGAGTATGTAGATTATAATTGTGTAGTGTTGTTAGTTAATATGTTCAACAGACCGCAAAATTTTGAGAGGCTTAAAAAAAGCTTGCAAAATATTCAAAAAAAAGCTCAATTGCCGGGAGTTAGTTATTGCTTAACGCATGAACCGGAAGTGGCTTGCAGTATAAGAGCGGCGATATTTGCAGAAAATAAAAAAGTTAGTATTAAAAAAAGCGTAGGTTGTGTTGCCGGGCAAATGTTACCGAAATGCCCGCCGTGTGTGCCAGTTATTATGCCGGGGGAAGTAATCTCTGAGGATGTGGTTTCTATTTTAGACTCATGTGGTTATGAGTTTATAGATATTATTGAATAAAGAGGGGGCTTTGATATGAAATTGATTATGGCAATTGTGTCTAGTGATGATAGCTCAAAGGTTATTAATGCTTTAACGAATTCTGGTTTTGCCGTGACTAAACTTTCTACAACAGGTGGGTTTTTAGCAGCAGGAAATACAACGCTATTAGTTGGAGTTGAGGATTTAAAGGTTGATGAAGTGTTAGAAATAATTAAATCCAAAAGCAAAAAGAGAGATAAGATGGTGCCGGCTTCAGCTTCTTATGGAGCAGGGATTTACACAGCTTTTCCGATTGATATTAAAGTAGGGGGGGCCATTGTATTTGTTTTAGATGTTGACAGATTTGAGAAAATTTAAAAGGTTTTGAGGTTTTTTAAATTGACGGAAGTATTTTATAAACAAATAAAGAAAGAAAAAGCGTTTAATTTATGGTGCAGTGCTAAAAACAAAAGCCATGCTATTTTAATTTTAGGTGATGCCATAAAGTGTTTAGCAGCAGCCGAGGTTGCTTTGGCGGAGCTGATGGGTGCACAGTTTTTAAGCCATGGTTTAAAAATGAAGCCACATACCGATATTGATATTATAAAAGAGGGAACAGAAACAATTACTGTGGATATAATTAGAAATTTAAAGCTTTCTGCAGGTAAAAAAGCGTGTTTGTTGCCTTATAGAATATGTATAATTAACGGTGCGGATCGTATGAATATTCAAGCGCAGAATGCTCTGCTAAAACTTTTAGAAGAGCCGCCCACAGATACTAGATTTATTTTTACTGCGCGGAGTAAGAACGCTTTTTTAAAAACGCTTCTTTCACGGTTAATAAAAATTAATCTTGCACCGATTTCGCCATTTGAATGTAAGCAAATTATTATTGATAAATTTAAAGTAGAACCTAAAGAGGCGGAAGAATTAAGCAATATTTTTGATGGCTTATTTAGTGAAGCAATTGAGTGCTTAACTAAAGAAGATAATATGAAGTTGCTCAAATTAGCAGAGCAATTTGGAGAAAACATTGAATCGAGCGACTTTTATTCTTTAGCTGCTAAATTGGATAGTATATTAAACCAAGAGGATTTTGCACGATTTTTATGTTATTTAAAGTGTATATTAATGTATAAGTTTAAATCTAATAAAAAGATGAATAATATAAATGAAATTGTTGATGTAATCAACATTACGCTAGAACATTTGGGGAAAAATGCAAATTTTGGCTTAACAGTAAGTTATTTTATTGTGTTACTTTTGCAGGTAAAGATGGCGAGGTGATTTTGTAATTGGAAATTTTGGGAGTTAAAGTAGGAACTTATGATGAGATATCGTATTGTAGATCAGGAAAGCAAACGAGCGTTGGAGATATAATTTGTTTGAAGGATGGAAATAGTTTTAAATATGCTAAAATAGTAGTAAAAAAGCAAGTAATTGATGGGAATAAAATAATGCATTTGCCCGCAATATTAAGAGTGATTAATAATAAAGATAAGTTAGTTATTAAGAACACGGAAAAATTAATTCAAAAGGCACTTAAACAATGTGAGCAATTCATTAAAAAAAACAATTTGCCCATGCATTTATTAGATGCATCTTATAGCTATAAAGAAAATAAGGTAACTATATTTTTTAAAGCCAATGAGCGAGTGGATTTTAGATTGCTTGTTAGAGAGTTGGCGAGTGCTTTACGGTTAAGGATAGAGTTTAGACAAGTGAGTCCTAGGATACAAGCTAAGTATATGGGAAATTTGGGAGTATGTGGTTATGAGGTTTGCTGTAAGAGGTTTTTGCATGATTTTGAGCCAATTTCGGTTAAAAAGATTAGAGGTCAGATGCCATTTCTTAATATGAGTAAAATTTCCGGTGTATGTGGCCGTTTAATGTGTTGCTTTAAATTTGAACCACTTTTAGATGTCCCAGATTTATTAGCAACAGAAATGGTAGGAGAAGCGCTTTCTGTGCGGCCAGAAGAAAGTATGCCTGCGACAATTGAATTGCAAATAGAGAGAAGCAAGAAGGCACAAAGCGTGGAAATGAAAGAAGCACAAAATGTTAGAGCACCAAAAATAAAAAGGATAAAGAAATACACAAGAAGCGGAGAAAAAATAAAGAAAAATAAAAGTTCGAGAAGAGATAACACTCACAAAAGAGGTTGAAAAAATGCAAATAAAAAACATGATAAAAACATTATGTGAAGCTTGCGGAATTGCTGGTCAGGAATCTGCTATTGCAAATTTGATTAAAGAAGAAATAGTAAATTGTTGCAAATGTAAAATAGATAATGTTGGCAACGTGGTTGCGTTCAAAAAAGGGAGAAAAGCACCAAAACATAAGATTATGCTGGTGGCACATATGGATGAGGTAGGCTTTTTAGTTAGCAATATAGAAAATGATGGTTTGCTAAAGCTGGTTAAAGTAGGCGGTATTGACACAAGCATTTTAGTAGGGCAAACACTGTTGGTAGAGGCTAAAAAGAAATTTTTACAAGGAGTTATTGGGGCTAAACCAGTGCATCTTCAGAGTAGAGATGAACGTTGCAGAGAGATTGATATGTCTAGTTTGATGTTAGATATTGGTTGCAAAACAAAAGAGGAGGCAGAAAAATTAGTATACATTGGAACATCGGTATATTTTTTATCAAAATTTGAAGAATATGGCGAGGGGTTAATAAAGTCTAAGGCGCTGGACGATAGAGTAGGCTGCGCAATTTTAGTTGAACTACTTAAAACTTTTGATGAGTGTGATTTTTATGCGGTGTTTAGCACAATGGAAGAAGTAGGTGGCAGAGGAGCAAGAATGGCTGCTGAAGCTATAAAGCCAGATATTGCAATTGTTGTAGAATGCACAACAGCAGCAGATACACCTGTTACTAGTGAATATGGAAAAGTCTGTTGTATGAATATGGGACCGGCAATAAGTTTTATGGATAATGTTACAGTATATGACCAGAAACTTGTAGAACTTGCTTTTAAGGAGGCAGAGCGTGGCAATTTAAAGGCACAATATAAGAAGACGGTTTGTGGAAGCAATGATGCAGCGGGGTTGCATTCGGCAGGCACAGGAATAAGAACGTTGGCAATTAGTGTGCCAACAAGGTATTTACATTCGCAGGCCGGAGTTGTAAGTATGTTAGATGTTGAGCAAACAGTTATGTTATTAAAGTTGATTATGCAGAGCTTTATAACAGGAGGTAGGTAGATTTGGCTAATTTTAATTTAGCGCGTTTAGCAGAAGATGTTAAACGCGAACTTACAAGCATTTTACGAAATGTGAAAGATTATAGAGTGAAAAATACAATGATTAGCATTATAAGAGTGGAGTTAACCAGTGATCTTTCGTATGCAAAAGTGTTTATTAGTTCTATGCGTGGGTTAGAGGAAACTAAGCTGGCAACAGAAGGGTTAAAGAATGCAAAAGGGTTTATTAGAAAAGAATTAAATTCAAAAGTACAGATGCGTAGATCACCGGAACTTGTTTTTATTGCAGACACATCAGCGGAATATAGTGCCAGAATAAATGATAAACTAAATAAGATATTTGAGGGAAACAAAGCAGAATGAATAAAGAGAAAATTATAACCGTTGTAGATGTATTGAAAAAAGTCAATAATGTAATTATTATAACACACAAAAGTCCAGATGCAGATACATTAGGTTCGGCAGTAGCTTTATGTTTGGTGTTAAGAAAGTTAGGGAAATGTGCTAATCTTGTTGTAGAAAAAGACATATCACCGCGAATTGAATTTTTGTTGGAGGCCTATGAAAATTT
Source organism: Oscillospiraceae bacterium (assembly GCA_051887395.1). Classification (GTDB taxonomy): domain Bacteria; phylum Bacillota; class Clostridia; order Oscillospirales; family Ruminococcaceae; genus RGIG1955. The sequence goes on from JBJEZM010000085.1 coordinate 7,861, forward strand.
GAATTTTGAACCGCAGTATGCAATTAGTGTGGATATTTCTAGCAATAGTTTAATTCCAGAACAGGTGCCTAAGAAGATTGATATTTGTATAGACCATCATGCTACAAATAGTATTATGGCAGATTATAAACTGGTAATTGAGGATGCAGCAGCAACAGGAGAGATAGTTTTTGAGATAATTAAAGAAATGGGGATTCCTCTGTGTAAAACCATTGCTAAATGCCTTTATGCTGCTATTGCGTCGGATACAGGCTGTTTTAAATATTCTAATACAACTAAAAAATCGCATTTAATTACCGTGGAACTTATGGATTATTTGGAGGATTTTGCAAAAATAAACCAAAAGATGTTTGAATTTGAATCTATAAAGGATTTTAAACTTAAACAGATGATTTTTGCAAACACTGAATTTTTTTACAATGGAACATTAGCAATTGCAGAGATTTCTAAAAATATGCTTGATGAATTAGGAGTTACATTAGAGCAAGTGGATGTGGCAATGGTTTCGGAATTGGCTAAGATTGAAGGGGTTAAAGTAAGTGCCTTATTAAAGGAAAAAGATGATGGAGTAAAGGTTTCGTTACGCACAGCAGAGGGCTACAATGCAGCAGAGATTGCAGCTATGTGGGGTGGCGGAGGGCATAAAAGAGCAAGTGGTTGTATGTTTGAAGAATCGTTGCGGATTGCTAAGCAAAAAATTATTGATGGTTTAAAAATCATTTTACTTGAGGGAAACAATGGAGATTAATGCTGTAATTGGTATAAATAAGCCAAAAGGGTTTACATCGTTTGATGTAGTGGCTAAATTAAGGAAAATATTAAAAACAAAAAAAATTGGCCATGCCGGAACCCTAGATCCAATGGCAACCGGAGTTTTGCCAATGTTAGTGGGCAAAGCAACAAAATTGTGTGACCTTATTTGTGATAACTATAAAGAATATATTGCAGATTTTAAGTTGGGTGTGTTAACAGATACATTAGATATAACAGGGAAAGTGTTATTAACTTCTGAGGTGCACATGTCTAAATTTGATATAGAAAATGCTCTGCAAAAATCTTTAGGAGAGTTTTATCAAACAGTTCCTATGTATTCAGCGGTTAAAGTTAATGGCCAAAAGCTATATAATTTAGCACGTAAAGGGCAAGAAGTAAAAAGGCCAAAGAAGCTAGTTAATATTAGCAGACTTGAGCTAAAAAATTATGACCCACAAACTAAAGAGGGTAGAATAATAGTTGGCTGCTCTAAGGGAACATATATTCGGTCTTTAATTGATGATTTAGGAAAAGACCTGGGTTGTTATGCAACAATGATAAACCTTTGCCGGATAAAAAGTTGTGGAATTGATATTACAGAAACAGTAACGTTAGATGAATTAGAAGAGGCGGTGAATAAAGAAAAGTTTGAAAATATTTTGCTTAATATGGATTATTTTTTAAAAGACTATAGGGAATACAATTTAAATTTGCATGAAAAAGAAAAATTTTTACATGGAGTAATTTTACCAATTGCTGATTCTAAATTTAAGGACCAGGAGTTATTGCGGGTTTATTATAGCGAGCAGTTTTTGGGCTTAGCAAAAGTAGACCTGGGGGACAAAAAACTAAAAATTGTTAAATTGTTAATCTCTTAATTTTGTTATTTTATGGAGTTGAAGAATGTTTGTTTAATAAAAAACGAGTAGTTGCTCTTGGATTTTTTGACGGAGTTCATTTAGGGCATAAACGTATTTTGTTAGAAACCAAAAAAGCTTGTGCAAGTGGTGCAGAGCCTTGTGTTTTTACATATAGAATAAAAAATAAAATGCCAAATTCTAAGCATGGCAAAGTTATGATAACAACACATGAAGAAAAAATTGATAAGATTAAAAAATTTGGTATTGATTGTATTTTTGCGCCTTATTTTGAAGAATTTGCAAACCTAACCGCAGATGAGTTTGTTGAGAAATTTTTAGTGAATATAGTTAATGCAAAGACTGTGGTTTGTGGAGAGAATTTTAAGCTTGGTAAAAACAGATTATATGACGTTGCTGATCT
>JBJEZM010000086.1:0-9857 GCA_051887395.1 Oscillospiraceae bacterium
AAGCGGTGGAAATGTTGTAGGTAGGGCAGCGGGTTTGGCAGAAGGTGAGGCAGCAAATAGAGAAGATACTATATATTTAGCTCAGCTACCTATTATTAAAAATAAGGGGTAGCCAGTTTTAAGGGGTGATTCTATGAAGATTTCTGCAATTTTATATTATTTAACAATTGTAGTGTTTATTTTAAGCTTAATTACACAAATGCGTGTTACGGGAACTGTTAAAAAATATAGCAGAATAACCTGCAAGAGTGGTTTAACAGGTTATGATTTAGCTATTACGTTGCTTAAAAAACATGATATTAGTAGTATTAAAGTGAGAAGAACAAAAGGCAAATTAACGGACCATTTTAACCCTGTGGCTTTAGAAGTGAGGCTTTCTGAGGAAGTTTATAGTAGAAATTCTGTTGCAGCTTTGGGCGTAGCTGCACACGAGATTGGCCATGTGATTCAGCATTTTAACGGTTTTTTACCATATAGAATTCGCACGGCGATATTTCCTTTTGTGTCTTTTGGCTCTAATTTGGCAATACCAATATTTTTTATAGGGCTTATTTTTTCTGCACGCTCTTTACTGTTGGTTGGGATTATTTTATTTTTAGCTATTGTATTATTCCAGATAGTTACTTTGCCGATGGAGTTTGATGCAAGCAGAAGAGCGCTTAAAGAGTTAGAAAATGAACATTTTTTGCAACCAGAAGAGTTAGATATGGCAGGTGAAGTGTTAAGAGCTGCAGCACTTACTTATGTTGCAAATACAATAGGCACGGTTGTGCAATTTTTCAGGTTGATTGCAATAGCTAAAAATGGAAAAAAGTAGATGAGTTATGATAATTGGAAAGAAGGGAAGGGAATGGGAAAAGAAATTAATGGAAAATTAAGAAGCCATATGGTTATGATGCCAAAAGGAATTTGGAAGGCAAAAGGCCTTAGGATTTTTGGCAGAAAAGTAAAAGCAATTGTATTTTCTACAGATATAGCGATAATTAGAAATATTAATGCAGATGCAGTTATTGCGGTTTACCCGTTCACCCCGCAACCAATAATTACCCAATCTATTTTAAGTGCAGCAAACATGCCAGTTTTTGCTGGCGTTGGCGGAGGTTTAACATCCGGCAAGCGGTCTGTGGAATTAGCCCGCCATGCTGAACATCAAGGAGCAACTGGTGTAGTACTTAATGCACCGGCCTCAAATAACTTGATAAAATCTATTGCAGAGGTAATTGATATTCCAATTTTGGTTACAATTGTTTCAGAAAATGACGATATCGATGGTAGAATTGCTTCTAAAGCAGCTATTTTAAATGTATCCGCTTCGAACCAAACACCAAAAATAGTAGCAGATATAAGAAAAAAGCATAGCAATATTCCCATTGTTGCAACAGGTGGCCCAACAGAAGAAACTATTAAGGCAACAATAGATGCCGGCGCAGATGCTATTATCTGGACACCGCCTACAACTAGCTCTTTGTTTAAAGGAATTATGGAAAGTTATAGGAATGGGTTTATGCAAATCTTTTAAAGGGAAGGGGGAATTTAATGTTTAAAAATGATTATTTAGAGCAACAGATTGAAGCTTTATGCCAAACACTTGCAGCTCTTATTTTTGGGCAGGAATTAACAAAGGAGGTTCTTACAGAGGAAGAAAGAGGGTTAGAAGTTTCTGTTGATGGTAAGCTAACAGAATTATTAATTGATAAGCAGATAAAAAATGGAGAAGTGGCAGTGGCGCAGAGCATGATTACAGAACTGGTAAAATTGCAACCCTCTGCAGAAAATTTGATAATAACACTAAATGCTTATAATAAAATTTTAGAAAATAACGAAAAAGATGAAAATTTAAAGAATGAAATTATTAAGGTTAGGGATTTGTATTTAAAAGAGAGGCAAAAATAATAAGAGTTGTGTTAATTTGAGTATGAATTATAAAACAAAGCAAACACAATTCGTGAGCAAAACACCACTAAAGAGTGGATTGCGTGAATTTTTTTTGAATTTTATTGTAAACACTTGTATTTTAAAGCGTGTTGATGTATATTAAACAGGTATGACTGCATTAATATTGTTTGTTGCGAAGAAGCGGGAAGTTGCCGATGTTTTGTTGGGGAATTTCTGTGGAGTATGTCCGTTTGATCGGGCGACAGTGGTTGGAATTTGTTTTGTTGTTTTGCTTTCATATTAAAACACACGGAACGGTGTCCAAAACATTGTCTACCAAATAAAGATGAGGAGGCGATGTAGCATGGCAGGGAACAAAAAGCTAAGGATAAAATTAAGAGGTTATGAGGCGAATCTTGTAGATGTGGCAGCTGCTAAAATAATAGAAGTGGCAAGCCACTTTGGGTCAGAGATATCTGGGCCTGTGCCGTTGCCAACAAGGCGAGAAGTTATAACAATATTGCGGGCTGTGCATAAATATAAAGATAGCCGTGAACAGTTTGAAATGAAAACTCACAAAAGGCTTATTGATATTTTTGTTACAAGCGATGAGGTTATCAAAGCATTAGCTAACCTTGAATTGCCAACAGGAATAGATATTGAAATTATAATGTAAAATCTAGTAAATAAAAGTGCATCATACAATGTAATCAAAGTGCAAATTTTAAAAGAGCACTTTGGGGTCAATGTTAGGGGAAACCTTAACCAATAACCTTAAGGAGGAAGTCTTGTGAACAAGTGTATTATTGGCAAAAAAATTGGGATGACTCAAATTTTTTCGCCAGAAGGTAAAATGATTCCGGTTACAGTAATAGAAGCCGGACCATGTTTAGTTACCCAAAAAAAGACTACACAAAAAGATGGGTACGATTCTATTCAACTAGGGTTTGACGATATTATTCTTACTAAGTTGAATAAGCCACAAAGAGGGTTATTTGAACGCAATAATTTAGGTGGAAAAAAGTTCTTAAAGGAATTTCGCTTAGATGATTGCGGCAAATTCAATGTTGGTGATCTAATTAAACTAGATACTTTTGCAGAGGGAGATATTGTTGACGTTTCTGGAATAAGCAAAGGTAAAGGGTATGCAGGGCCAATTAAACGTTGGAACAGCAGAAGATTAAAGATGACACATGGTACAGGGCCAGTGCACAGGCATGGTGGATCTTTGGGAGCTTGCAGTGATCCGTCTAGGGTTATGAAGGGCAAGAAGATGGCAGGGCATTTAGGTGCAGAAAAGGTTACTGTGCAGAATTTGCGTGTTGCGGAATTAGATTTAGAAAATAATTTGATGCTTATTAAAGGTGCAGTGCCAGGGCCAAAGGGCGGCATTGTTTACATTACAAATAGCATAAAGAAAACGTAGAAAGGGGGATTAATTGTGCCTAAGATAAACGTTGTTGATAAACAAGGAAAGATAATTGAAGCAATAGAACTAGCGGATTCTGTTTTTGGAATTAAGCCTAACACAGTTGTTATGCATATGGCAGTTGTGAATTATCTGGCTAATCAACGTCAAGGGACGCAATCTACCCTGACAAGAAGTGAAGTAAGCGGTGGCGGCCGCAAACCGTGGCGTCAAAAAGGAACGGGAAATGCAAGGCAAGGCTCTATTAGAGCACCGCAATGGAGACATGGTGGTATAGCTTTGGGGCCAAAACCAAGAGATTATAGTTATTCTTTAACTAAAAAAACAAAAAGGCTAGCTATGAAGTCAGCTTTTTCGAGCAAAGTTTTGAATAACGAATTAGTTGTACTTAACGAATTAAAATTAGAAGAATATAAAACCAAAAATATTATAGAGGTACTTAAAGGCCTAGAAATTAACAGTAAAGCTTTAATTGTATTGCCAGAAGTTGATAAAATAACAGCCAAGAGCGCAAACAATGTTAAAGGAATAAAAACAGCATATGTTAATACTTTGAATGTTTATGATATATTAAATTATGATAAACTTATTATTATTAAAGAGGCTGTTGCCAAGATTGAGGAGGTATATGCTTAATGGAAAATGTTCATGATATCATAATAAAACCGATAATTACAGAAGCAAGCATGAAGTTAATGCCAGAAAAGAAATATACCTTTGAAGTTGCTAGAAAGGCAAATAAAATAGAAATAAAAAAAGCTGTAGAAAAAATCTTTGAAGTAAAAGTAAAAAAGGTAAATACGATTAATCTTAGAGGCAGGCAAAAACGTGTGGGAAGGCATACTGGTTTTAGATCTGACTGGAAGAAAGCCGTTGTTAGTTTGACCGCAGATTCAAAGGGCATTGAATTTTTTGAAGGCCTTAATTAATAAAAAACTTGTATGGAGTTACTCATAGCTCCGCAAATATCTTATGAGGAGAGGATAAAATGGCAGTAAAAAAATATAAGCCGACTACACCATCTAGGCGTCAAATGACAGTAGTCGACTATTCTACACTTTCTAAAACTGGGCCAGAAAAATCTTTGATCTGCAAGTTAAAAAAGAGTTCTGGCAGAAACGGTTGCGGAAGAATCACAGTTCGTCATCATGGCGGTGGCAACAGAAGAAAATACCGTCTTGTGGATTTTAAACGTAATAAAGAAAATGTAAAAGCAACTGTTGTTTCTTTAGAATACGATCCAAATAGAACCGCATATATTGCATTACTTAACTATGAAGATGGCGAAAAGAGATATATTATTGCACCAGACGGTTTACAAGTAGGCGATGTTGTGCAATCTGGAAAAGAGGCAGATATAAAACCTGGGAATGCATTGTGTTTGGCAGATATTCCTTTTGGAACATTTATTCACAACATAGAGCTTCATCCAGGCAAAGGAGCTCAGCTGGTTAGGTCAGCAGGTACAATGGCTCAGCTGATGGCAAAAGAAGGCAATTATGCCCTTGTTCGTTTACCATCTGGGGAACTGAGAAAGGTAATGCTCAACTGTATGGCTACAATTGGTCAGGTTGGCAACCTAGACCATGAAAATGTTAATATTGGCAAAGCAGGAAGAAAAAGACATATGGGTTGGCGCCCAACTGTTCGTGGTTCGGCAATGAACCCGTGCGATCATCCGCATGGTGGTGGTGAGGGTAAGGCGCCTATAGGACGGTCAGGGCCAGTTACACCTTGGGGCAAGCCAGCTTTGGGTTATAAGACTAGAAAGAAACATCATAGAACAGACAAAATGATTGTTAAACGTTGTAATGCGAAATAGAGAGAGGGTGAAAACAGTATATGAGTAGAAGTGTGAAAAAAGGACCATTTGTTCAACCAAAGCTACTTAAAAGAGTACAGGAATTGAACCAAAGTGGCGAAAAGAAAATTTTGAAGACTTGGAGCAGAGCATCTACTGTGTTCCCCGACTTTGTTGGGCATACATTTGCAGTGCATGACGGACGTAAACATGTGCCGATTTATATAACTGAAGATATGGTTGGTCATAAGCTTGGTGAGTTTGTGCTTACCAGAACGTTTAAAGGTCACGCAGGCGCTAAAAAGACTACAACAGAAAAATAATGATGGGGAAAGGAGAGCTGCTTTATGGAGGCAAAAGCATATTTAAGATATTTAAGAATCGGGCCAAGAAAAGTTCAGATTGTTTTAGATCAAATTAGAAACAAACCGGTTGATGTTGCTGCAGCAATTTTAAAACATACCCCAAAATCTGCTTGTGAGCCTTTGGGAAAGCTTTTGAAATCGGCAATTGCTAATGCTAGTAATAATCATGGGATGAATATAGATAATTTATTTATTTCTGAATGTTTTGTGTGTCCGGGTCCTATATTAAAAAGAATGAGACCGTTATCTCATGGTAGATCAACAAGAATATTAAAAAGAACCTCGCATGTTACAATGGTTCTTAAAGAAATGGAATAATTTTTTTAGTAAGGAGGTAAGAAAATGGGCCAAAAAGTTAACCCACATGGTTTGAGAGTTGGGGTTATTAAGAATTGGGACTCACAATGGTTTGCCAGTAAGAAAGAATTTGCAAACTATTTAGTTGAAGATTATAAAATCCGTAAATTTTTAAAACAAAAATTATATGATTCCGGAGTTCCTAAAATTGAAATAAAAAGAGATTCAAATAGAATTAGAGTTAATATTCATTGTGCAAAACCTGGCAGAGTTATTGGCGAGGGTGGCAAGAATATAGAATTAGTTCGTAGCGAATGTGAAGCTCTTGTTAATAAAAATTCAACAAGTGCAAAGCGTGTTTATTTGAATATTGTGGAAATTAAAGGGATAGATAAAAATGCTCAATTAGTGGCAGAAAACATTGCATTGCAATTAGAAAAAAGAATATCTTTTAGGCGTGCAATGAAACAGGCAATAGGCCACACAATGAGTGCAGGGGCTCAGGGGATAAAAGTGGCTGTTTCTGGCAGATTAGGAGGAGCGGAAATTGCCAGAACAGAGCATTACCATGAAGGAACAATTCCACTGCAAACTTTAAGAGCAGACATTGATTATGGTTTTGCAGAAGCTAATACAACATATGGCAAAATTGGAGTAAAAGTTTGGATATATGTTGGGGAGGTTTTGCAGAAAACAAAAAAACAACAAAAAATTAGAGAAGAACGGAAGGAGGCTGCATCAGATGCTCCTACCAAAGAGAGTAAAATATAGAAAGCAACATAGAGGCAGAATGAAAGGCGTGGCGAGACGCGGCAACAAGATAACATATGGTGAATTTGGGCTACAAGCGTTAGAGCCAGCTTGGATTACGTCTGCACAGATCGAAGCAGCTCGTATTGCTATGACACGTTATATTAAACGTGGCGGTCAGGTTTGGATAAAAATATTCCCGGACAAACCAGCGACCAAAAAGCCAGCGGGAGTCCGTATGGGTTCTGGTAAAGGGAATCCGGAGTTTTGGGTAGCCGTTGTTAAGCCAGGCAGGGTGATGTTTGAAATGGCTGGAGTTTTTGAAGAAAATGCAGCGGAAGCTATGAGGCTTGCAAGCCATAAACTGCCGATTAAGTGCAAATTTGTTAGAAAAGCAGACTTAGAAGGAGGAGAGGAGCAATGAAGGCAAGTGAAGTTCGTGAACTAAGCATTAAAGAACTGAATCAAAAACTCTCTGACCTTAAGGCTGAACTCTTTAATCTAAGATTTCAAAACGCAATTAATCAATTAGAAAATCCAATGAGGATCAGAGCGGTAAAGAGTGATATAGCTAGAATAAAAACAATAATTACAGAAAAACAAACTGCTAACAAAGAGGAGGGCGATGAATAAGTATGGAATCTAGGAACCTTAGAAAAACAAGAGTTGGTAAGGTTGTTAGCAACAAAATGCAAAAAACTATTGTTGTGGCAGTTGAAGACAGTGTTCGCCACCCTCTGTATAAAAAGATTATAAAAAGAACAGTTAAATTTAAAGCACACGATGAAAAAAATGAATGCAGTATTGGAGATCGTGTTTCTATTATGGAAACAAGGCCATATTCCAAAGAAAAAAGGTGGAGGCTTGTTAAGATTATAGAAAAAGCAAAATAAGATCGGTAAGAAAGGAGAAAACAGCAATGGTTCAGATGCAAACATATCTTAAAGTGGCCGATAACACGGGAGCCAAAGAGATTATGTGCATAAGAGTGCTTGGTGGAACTAGAAGAAGATATGCAAGTGTTGGTGACATTATTGTGGCTTCTGTAAAAAAAGCATCTCCAGATGGAATGGTTGCAAAGGGCGAAGTTGTTAAAGCAGTGATTGTTAGAACTAAAAACGCATTAAAAAGACCAGATGGCACCAGCATACGTTTTGACGAGAATGCTGCTATAATAATTAGAGAAGATAAAACTCCAAGGGGCACACGTGTTTTTGGCCCAATTGCGCGTGAATTGCGCGACAAAAAAGATTACGGAAAAATTTTAAGTTTGGCACCAGAAGTGCTTTAATAGGGAGATGTTGCTTAAGATGAATACATTACATGTAAAAAAAGGTGACATCGTGGCAATTATTTCTGGCAAAGATAAAGGCAAAAAAGGAAAGATTGTAGAGGTAAGCAGCAAAGAGGGCAAGGTGATTGTAGAAGGTTGCAATGTATCCACAAAGCACCTAAAGCCAAGAAGGCAGGGCGAGCATGGAACAATTGTAAAAGTTGAATCGCCGCTTTATGCTTGTAAGGTTATGCTTGTTTGCCCTAAGTGCGGAAAACCTACAAGAGTTGGCCACGAAATGTCTAAGGATGGAAAGAAACAACGAGTTTGTAGGCATAAAGATTGTAAAAAAACTTTCTAAAGAAAGGGGGGCAGCAAGTTGGCTAGTAGGTTAAAAGAAAAATATACTCAAGAGATAGTACCAGCGCTAATTAAAAAGTTTGAATATAAAAATGTTATGCAGGTACCCAAGCTTGAAAAGGTTGTTATCAATGTAACAAACAGTGAAGCTAGAGATAATCAAAAAGTGATAGACACAATTATGAATGATTTATCTAAAATCACAGGGCAAAGACCGACGATATGTCGTGCTAAAAAATCTGTGGCAAATTTTAAATTGCGTGTTGGGATGAAGATTGGCGCGAAAGTAACGCTGAGAAGAGATAGAATGTATGAATTTGTAGATAAATTTTTTAATATTGCGCTGCCAAGGGTAAGAGATTTTAGAGGAATTAATTCAAATGCTTTCGATGGCAAAGGCAATTATAATATGGGCGTAAAAGAGCAATTGATATTTCCTGAGATTGAATACGAAAAAATAGATAAAATTAGAGGTATGGATATTTGTTTTGTTACAACAGCAAAAACAGATGAAGAGGCTCATGAATTGCTTTCACTTATGGGAGCACCATTTCATAAATAGGGAGGTTGTACTGTGGCTAAAAAGTCGATGATTGCAAAACAAAAAAGACCGGCAAAGTTTTCTACGCGCGCATATACAAGGTGCAGAATATGTGGTAGGCCACATGCTTACCTTCGTAAGTTTGGCATTTGCCGTATATGCTTTAGAAATTTAGCATATAAAGGTCAAATACCAGGAGTGAAGAAAGCTAGCTGGTAAATTGTGCAAAGGAGGAAGAACCATGCAAATTACAGATGCGATTGCTGATATGTTAACAAGAATTAGAAACGCTAATTCTGCAAGGCATAGCACAGTTGAAGTTCCAGCATCTAAAATGAAGAAGTCAATAGCACAAATCCTTTTAAATGAAGGTTATATAAAAGGGTTTGATGTAGTAGAAGATAACAAGCAGGGAATAATAAGAATAACATTAAAATATGGTTCAAATAAAGAACGAGTTATAACAGGGTTACGCCGTGTTTCTAAGCCGGGCCTTAGGGTTTATGCAAATTGTGAAGACATGCCGAAAGTTCTAAAAGGGCTTGGAATTGCGATTGTGTCAACATCTAAAGGGGTTATGACCGACAAGGCAGCACGCAAAGCCAATGTTGGCGGCGAAGTTCTTGCATTTGTGTGGTAAAGGGGTGTTTATATGTCACGTATTGGCAGGTTACCAATTAATGTTCCGGACAAAGTTGAGGTAGCTATAAATAACAGTCAAATTTCGGTTAAAGGGCCTAAAGGCAGTTTGAATTTTGCTTATAACAAAGATATGATAGTTGAGCTACAAGAAAATCAAATTTTTGTTAAAAGGCCATCGGACGAAAAAAAATATAAAAGCTTACATGGTTTAACAAGAACATTAATTGGGAATATGGTAATTGGAGTAACAGATGGATTTTCGAAAGAATTAGATGTTAACGGAGTAGGATACCGTGTGGCAAAGCAAGGCAAGAACCTTGTTATGAATTTAGGGTATTCACATCAGGTTATAATGCCAGAAATAGAAGGCATAACAGTAGAAGTACCAAACCCGAACAAAATTATTGTTCGTGGTGTAGACAAACAAAAAGTTGGTCAATTTGCTGCAGAGATCAGAGGAAAGCGCCCACCAGAGCCATATAAAGGTAAAGGAATAAAATATAGCGATGAAGTGATTAGGCGCA
>JBJEZM010000087.1:0-2471 GCA_051887395.1 Oscillospiraceae bacterium
CAACAGAACCTTTCCTTACAGGCATTTTTACTTTCTCTGCAGAATAACTTTAAAAATGCAAGCACAGGTATGCAAACGATGCAGTTACTTATGCAATCATAAGTTATTGAGCAAAATAATTAAAAAAGTTAAAATTTTAAGTGCAGTGATCAGAAGTGATTACTGCACTTTTTATATTATTAAGTCTCCCTCAAAATTTTGAGGGAGACTTTTATTCTATGGCGATGCCGCCATAGTAATCGTACCAGCATTTGGGCATTAGCGGGCGGCTTGCAGTTTCTGCTTTTTCTACATTGCAATCTTTTGGTTCGTTTGGCCTAAGTTTACGGGCAACTACAACAAGCCTTAATTTGCCAGAGGCTAGTTCGTATGTGCAGGTAGAAAGAGTTAAAAATTCATCGTCTTCATCAACATCTACAGCGGTTTTTATTAACGAGCGCTTTTGTGCCTGTTCGAGAAAGGTTTCAAAACCGTCATCTTCGTTTATATATTTAACATATTGGAATTCTGACGCGTCTTCGCCGTCCATAATAAAAACAGAGAAAATTTTCCATTTATCCTCTTCAAGCAATGTATCGAAATTAATTATAGGATGATCTTTATAGAACTGCAGCGCTTTAGAAGCCGAATTAGAGCAGTATCTATCGAATTTATTGTAGTGTTTTAAAAGCCCAAACATGGCATCTTCTGCGCCCATGTTATGACCGTAGATGACAACGTTTTTACTAAGAGGATTTATGCTTGATTTATGGTCAACAAATGGCAGGCCGTAGAGGTTATATTTTTTATCTATTCCTTTACGGATATAAAATTCATTTTTAACGTCATCTTTTGCCTTAAATACCGGGTAATCTAAAGAAGTGTTTTCTATTTTAATCCAGCCGACCACATCTTGATTCTGTTTATATATATTTTTAATACGCGGGTCATCACGGTATTCTTTAGAGTAACCGTCTACATCTAGGTTAGAAAGTGAATTAGATTCGGCAACTGAAGCTGCGATTTTATTTTTATCTATATTTTTTGAAATTTGATGGTAAACGAGGTAAGATGCTGAAATTATAAAGGTTACAGTTGCAGTTAGCAATATGAGTTTTCTAATTTTATTAGCCATATTCTACTCCATTTTTATTATTCTTAAATTTTATCGTCTATATAACTTTCTTGAGTGTAAGCCTCAAAAATGTCGCCTTCTTTAATATCGGTAAATTTCTCTAGCAAGATTCCGCACTCAAAGCCTTCTAGCACTTCTTTTACGTTATCTTTCTGCCGTTTAAGAGAGGTAATTGTATCATCGGCCACAATAATGCCATCTCTAACCACTCTGATTTTTGAGTTTCTTGTAACTTTGCCAGAAGACACCTTACACCCAGCAACTGTGCCAACACTGGAAATTTTATAAACCAGCTGCACCAAAACAGACCCTTGTTCAACATCACGTATTTTTGGTGTAAGCAGTCCGCGCATGGCATCTTTAATTTCGTTTATGGCGTCGTATATCACGCGGTAGAAACGCACGTCCACTTCGCTTTTGCTTTGCATCTCTTGTGCAATTGCATCGGCTCTTACATTAAACCCGATGATGATAGCGTGGGAGGCTTCGGCAAGCATGATATCTGATTTGTTTACGGCGCCTACTGCATCGTGGATTACTTTAACCCGTACTTCTGAACCGGAGAGTTTCTCTAACGATTGTTTTAGTGCCTCCACAGAGCCTTGAGCGTCCGCTTTTATGATGATGTTTAAAGTTTTCATTTCACCGCTTGCAATATGGTCAAAGAGGTTATCTAATGTGATTTTTTGATATTGTTTGAACTGCTCTTCTTTTTGACCGGTTTTGCGTTTTTCGGCCAGCTCTTTTGCCAATTTTTCATCTTCAATCACATTAAATATATCGCCCGCAGAAGGGGTTTTGGAAAGACCTGTAACCTCAACAGGGGTGGAAGGACCGGCTTGTTTAATTTTTGCACCGCTATCGTTATAAATGGTGCGAATTTTACCCACTGCAGTACCGGCAATAAACATATCGCCGACCTTTAAAGTTCCGTTTTGAACGAGCAATGTGGCTAAAGGCCCTTTACCTTTATCTAGTTTTGCTTCAATTATTGCACCGCTAGCCTTAGCTTTTGGATTTGCTTTAAGATCTTGAAGTTCTGCAACCAGTAAAATCATATCCAGCAGGGTATCTATGTTTTGATGCGATTTAGCCGAAACTGGTACGCAGATTGTTTCGCCGCCCCATTCTTCGGGGACGAGGTCGTATTCTGTTAGTTCTTGTTTTATTTTTTCTACATCTGCTTCAGGTTTATCTATTTTATTAATAGCCACAATGATTGTAACGCCAGCAGCCTTTGCATGGTTTATGGCTTCAACTGTTTGTGGCATAATACCGTCATCTGCCGCAACAACCAATATTGCAATATCTGTAACCTGAGCGCCCCTTGCACGCATGGCGGTGAAGGCTTCGTGGC
>JBJEZM010000088.1:0-9649 GCA_051887395.1 Oscillospiraceae bacterium
CTGGCTTTTTTAATAAAAACCATGTCGCATCGTCCGTTGGAAAATTATTATCCCTGTGATAGTTAAATCCATAACTTTGTAAACTCAAATCTTTATATAAATCTAATATTTCACCAGCAAAATCTCGTTTAAATAACTTTCCACTATTGCCTCTATATTCAACCTCCACTGGATTAGGGTTATAATATTCACAAATCCAAATGTATTTTCTGCTTAGATTATATAATTTTCTATACACTTCGTTTAGTCCATCTGGGCAGATATGAATTAAAACCCCTGATGTAAATACAAAATCCCACTTGTCTTCACTTTCAAACTCCAAAATCGAACTGTTAATTGCCTCAACATTTTCAAGCTCTTTAAGCTGAGTATATGCTTGCTTATTAATTTCTAATGCTGTAAATCTAGCATCTGGTTTTAAATTTTTAATTGCAACTAAATTAGAACCTACATTTGCCCCCAGCTCTAAAAATGAATTAACACCTTGAGTATTTTTTAAAACTTCTGCAAATCTAGCCATTCTCGATGGAATATTACAGATCCCATTCCTCTGTGTGTACTCTGTTCCAAAATCACTAGCCCAAAAATTCTCTTGTTCGGTTTTAAAACTCATATACTATTCCTCCTGTTTGCCTTTTAAAAATTCAAGCATTCTTGTTTTATATTCTTCCACTCCTGGCTGGTTAAAAGGGTTAACCCCTAATATATAGCTAGAAATTGCACATGACTTTTCTAAAAAATAAACTAAATAACCGTATTCTTGCCCACTTTTTTTTGGTATATTTAACATAATACAAGGCACTCCGCCCCTTGTGTGCGCAGAGATTGTGCCCAAAAGAGCCATTTTGTTAATGCATGACATTTTCTTATCCGCCAAAAAGTTTAAATTATCATAATCAACTATTTCTCTTTTTACAACATACTCATTTTTATCTTTTGTGTTTTCAATATCTACAAATGTCTCAAATAAAGCTTGTCCACTTTCTTGCACAAATTGACCAATGGAATGCAAATCAGTTGAATATATTGCCGGAACAGGAAAAATTCCATTGCCAGATTTACCTTCACTTTCGGCAAAAAGTTGCTGGCACCATTTAAAAAAGGACTCCAAATCCGGCTCAAAGCTAGCAAATAACTCAATTCTTCTGCCTTTTTTATACAAGCAATTTCTATAAGCAGCATACAACATGCTGTGATTCTCTGCTATATCATCACTTTGCAAATCTTCAAACGCTTTTTTCGCTCCCAAAATAATCTGCCAAATATCTATACCTGCTACAGCCATAGGTAGCAAGCCAACCGGCGTTAACACAGAAAATCTTCCGCCTATGTTCGCAGGGATTTTAAATATTTTATAGCCTTCTTTTTCTGCAAAATTTAACAGATTATTTTTTTCAACACCAGTTGTAACAAAAATTCGCTTTTTTGCTTCTGCTTTGCCATATTTTGTTTCTAAAAAATTTTTAAAAGTTCTAAAAGCTAGTGTGGGTTCCAACGTTTTGCCAGATTTAGATATAACATTAACACAAATTTCTTTGTCTTTACATATACTGAAAATATGGTTTAAATAACCTGGGCTCATATTATTGCCCACAAAATATATTTGTGGTGTATGTTCGTAATTGTAAAATTGAGACTTCAATAATTCAATAGCTGCACGTGCACCCAAATAAGAGCCTCCCACTCCAATCACTACAAAAACATCTGCTAATCTTCTAATGCATTCTGCTGATTTCACAATTTCATCTATATTGTTTGAGTTTGAATTTATTGGTAGAGTATGCCAACCAACCATATTATCATCTTTTTGCTCTGTCTCTTTAAGCAATTTCATGGCTAACTTTACCTGCGGTTCCATTAGCTCTATTTCGCTTTCTTTCACAAAGTCTATTATGCCATCTACCTTTAGCTTAACTGCCATAAAATAAGTTTTCTCCTATTTTTCAAGATAAAAATTTCTCTATAATCCTAATTGATCTTTTCGCCGCTTGCTCAGCAAATTCCTGAAAGCTCGGCCAAGATTCTCCACCATAAATAGAATCTGAAATTACTCTCAGCACACAAAAATCTACATCGTTATGCACACACACTTGGCCAATGCTCCCTCCTTCCATTTCGTTAGCTATTGCACCAAAATCTCTGCATATTTTTTGCCCCTCTTCTTGAGTGCTCACAAATCTGTCCCCCGTAGCTACTACGCCCAACACTGCTTGAGAATTTGTTCCCCGAACTTCATCTATAGCAATTTCGCACAACTTTTTAACATTTTCTGCTTGGCACTCCAAAAACACACAATTAACTCCAGGAATAAGGCCCAGAGGGTCCCCTATTGCAGTAGTATCTAAGTCATATTGTACAACAGATGCAGCAATAACAACATCATTTATATTCACGTTTACCGCAATTCCACCAGCCACGCCGCTATTTATTATCAATTCCGGTTTAAAATTCAAGATCATAGTCTGCGCTGTAATTGCTGCATTAACCTTTCCAACTCCGCAACAAGCAACAACTACTTCTGTGTTACCTTTAAAGCCATACCAAAATTCTATTTTAGAAATCACAATTTTTTTTAGATTAGTTACAGTTTTTATTAAACCATCAACTTCAACTGGCATTGCTCCTATAATACCTATCATCAGAAATTCTCCTAATTTAAATTTTAAAATTAAAAACCTACAATAGCTTTTTTCCACACGGTATCTACATCTTCTGCCAATATAAAATTTAAATCTTTCTTTATACTACCATCAACTTCTTCTAAATCTCGTTCGTTCCCTTTTGGCAATATAACCGTTTTAATACCAACTCTGTGAGCTGCTAGAACTTTCTCTTTTATTCCACCAACAGGCAACACTTTTCCTCTAAGTGTAATCTCTCCTGTTATCGCTACACTCTTTTTAATCGGCTTTTTAATCAGTTCCGAAACTATTACAGTAGAAATTGCTGTTCCCGCCGAAGGTCCATCTTTAGGTACAGCTCCTTCTGGCACATGCAAATGAATATCGTTATTCTGATAAAAATCCTCGGCAATCTTAAACCGTTTAGAAACTTTTCTTATATAAGAAAGTGCCGCATGCGCAGATTCTTTCATCACATCCCCAAGTGACCCGGTAAGCTCTAGTTTGCCTGTGCCACTTAAAGCCAGAGCTTCTAAACACATAGTTTCTCCTCCAACTTGTGTCCATGCAAGACCAGTAACCACTCCAACTTCATTTTTCTTTAAAACATCTGGCTCTAAAATTGTGGGTTCCCTAAATATTTATTTAAGTTTTTCTCTGTAAACGTAATTGAATTTTTACCCGTTTGCAACAAAGTTTTGGCAGCTTTTCGGCACAACCTGCCCACAATTCTCGCTGCAGATCTAACACCTGCCTCTCTTGTATAACCATCTATTATTTTATAAATTGCTTCATCTTTAAATTTTATCTGTTTACTACTTTGATTATATTCTACAAGTTGCTTAGGAATAATATATCTTTTTATAATCTCAAATTTTTCTAAACGAGTATAACTGCCAAGCTCAATAATTTCCATCCTATCGTAAAGTGGCAGTGGAATATTCCCAGCATAATTTGCAGTTGTAATAAACAAAACATTACTTAGATCAAATGGTATCTCTATATAATTATCTTTAAAATTTTTGTTCTGTTCATAGTCTAAAACTTCTAAAAATGCCGCCGTAGGGTCTGACTTAGCATCATTCGCCATCTTGTCAATCTCATCTAGTAAAATAACCGGGTTGTTTTCTTTTGCCGTGCGCAACGCATTTATTATTCTGCCAGGCATAGCGCCCACATATGTTTTTCTGTGCCCGCGCACCTCTGCTTCATCTCTAAGCCCACCAAGCGAAATTTGAACATATTTACGGTTTATTGCTTCTGCAATAGCTTTAGCTATAGAGGTTTTCCCAACCCCAGGTGGCCCAACCAAACATAAAACCTGCCATTTTGTTTTAGGACTATGCGCTTTTATTGCAATTGTTTCAAGAATCTGCTCCTTAACCTTGTTAAGCCCAAAGTGATTTTTATTCAAAATTTCTTCAGCCTTTAAAATATCTATCTGTTCTATCGAAGACTTTTGCCATGGTAGCTCTAAGCATATATCTAAATAACTTTTTATAACTGCCACTTCTTGGGAACCATTTGGTAATTTACTAAGCCTTTTCGCCTCTTTTTTTAGATGTTCTTTTTCTTGTGCAAAACCTGACCCCAAAACTATTTCTATTTTTGCTAAATAATTCTGTACTTCTTCATCCTTAGACTCACCTTCGCCTAACTCATTTTGCAATACATGTATCTGCTCCCTAATATAATACTCTCGCTGATTTTTATCTACTTTACTTCTTAGCTTTTCATTTATTTCAATTTCATAATTTATAACGCTAATCTCTTCTTCTAAAGAGTTCGAAAGCATAACCATACGGTCTATCGGGTTTGTGAGTTCAAGTAACCTTTGTTTAACCTGAATATCCAACATCACATGGCTAGATATATAATCAACTAACTTATCAGGCTCACCTAAACTTTTTACTGTTTTTACAACATTGCCAGAAATTTGTGGAACAAAGCGTGTATAAGTTATAAAAAGCCTTTTTAGAGTACGAACCAAGGCTCTCTCAAACTTTTTATCCTCTTCATTTTCTTGCATCTCTTTATGTTCAATCTTTGAATCTGGATATCTTTGAATATCAGCAAAAAACACACCATTTTCGCTTGTTAAACTTACTAAAGATGCTCTTTCAATTCCTTCAACTAAAATTTTAGCCGTGTTTTGATTCTTTTTTTGTAAATGTTTTATTTCGGCAACTATCCCTACACTAAATAAATCCTCTTGCAGAATTTCTCCATTTTGTGCTCCTAGCACCTCTTTTTGTGTTGCTAAAAATATTCTATTCTCATTTTCCATTACTTTTTCTAAAATTGCAATTTGCTCTTTGCCATGACATTCCAAATATATTTGCTGGCCGGGGTATAGCACATACCCCACAAGAGGCATAATATTCAGTTTGTTTTTTATTGTTAATTTACTTGTATTACCTTTCAAAAACTCACTTCCTAACTTAATTCAAAACTATCTTCCGCTACAATAATAACGAAAGATAGCTTCAAATTACAGCATTAAAATAAAATTATGAAATTTTTTCTTCACTTTTCTTTAAAAAGTTCAGTCGCTTAGATCTCTTTTTGTTTTTATTTATAAATATTTCTGGTTCTACAGCTTCTTTTTTCATAAAAGCACTTGTAATTACCACCTTTTCAATATCCGGGTACGATGGCACTTTAAACATTATATCTCCTAATACTTCTTCCATAATTGCACGCAAGCCTCTTGCACCTGTTTTTCTATCTATCGCTCTTCTTGCAATTTCTTCAACCGCTTCTTCTTCAAACTCAAGTTCAATACCATCTATTTTAAACAATTTTTTGTATTGTTTAATCAGCGCATTCTTAGGCTCCGTTAAAATTCTAATTAAAGCAAGTTCGTCCAAAGCATCTAAAGTGCTAATCACCGGCAGCCTACCAACAAGCTCTGGAATTAAACCATATTTAACTAAATCGTGCGGTAAAACATCTTTAATTATAACTGCAGATTCTTCCTTTGCCTTTATTTTAGCTTCAAAACCAAGCTCAGAATTCCCCACTCTTTTGCCTATGACACTTTCTAACCCTTCAAACGCTCCCCCGCAAATGAATAAAATATTTGTGGTATCTATACTAATTAACTCTTGCTGCGGGTGCTTTCTGCCACCCTGAGGCGGAACATTAGCCACAGCCCCTTCTAAAATCTTCAAAAGCGCTTGTTGAACACCTTCACCACTAACATCTCTAGTTAAAGATCTGTTTTCGCTTTTTCTGGTAATTTTATCAATTTCATCTATATAAATAATTCCGCGCTGAGCCCGTTCAATATCAAAATCCGCCGCCTGAATTAGTTTCAGCAAAATATTCTCAACATCTTCACCAACATAGCCTGCTTCTGTTAAAGTTGTAGCATCTGCAATAGCAAATGGTACATTCAAAATTGATGCTAACGTTTGTGCTAAAAGAGTTTTGCCCACGCCTGTAGACCCTAAAAGCAAAATATTACTCTTTTGTAGCTTTGTATCATCTTCATCGTCATCTGCTAAAAATATTCTTTTGTAATGATTATATACCGCTGTTGAAAGCGTTTTTTTTGCCGCATCTTGACCAATAATATACTCATCTAACGCTTTTTTTATTTCTTCTGGGCGTTTCAAAGTTTCATAACTTGGCTTTTCTTCCGCCTGTTTTTCTTTCATTATCTTTCTATGCTTGCTCTCCTCATCTAATACACTCTTACAAAGTTCTATACATTCATTACAAATACAAACTCCTGGTCCAGCAATAATGCGTTCAACCTGATCTTTTAGCTTGCCACAGAATGAACATCTAAGTAACTTGCTATAGTCTCCGCTTTTTGGCAAAGTAACACCTCCCCTTAATAAAGGGTTTTTAAAATATTATCTTTTATATAACACTTTATCAATTAATCCATAATCACATGCTTCTTGTGCGGACATAAAATTATCGCGTTCCGTATCTTTTTCTATTACCGCTAAATCTTTACCTGTGTTTTCCGCTAAAATTCTATTTATAGTCGATCTTGTTCTCAATATCCTATCTGCTTGAATTTTAATATCCGAAGCCTGCCCCTGTGCGCCCCCTAGTGGCTGATGAATCATAATCTCACTGTTAGGCAAAGCAAGCCGTTTGCCATGCGTTCCAGCTGCAAGCAAAAATGCCCCCATAGAAGCCGCCATACCTAAGCAGATAGTTGAAACATCTGATTTTATATACTGCATGGTGTCATAAATTGCCATGCCTGCTGTTACAGAGCCACCTGGACTATTTATATATAAATGTATATCTTTTTCTGGATCTTGCCCTTCAAGATATATTAACTGCGCTACCACCAAGCTAGCTACTGCATCATTTATTTCATCGCAAAGCACAATTATTCTATCGTTTAAAAGCCTTGAATAAATATCATAAGATCTTTCTCCTCTGTTTGTTTGCTCAACAACCATTGGCACTAGACTCATAAAAAATAACCTTCTTTCTTACTTAAACAAATATATCACACTAATTTAAATTTGGTTAAGTTTTTTTCTAATTAGTCTCGTCATCTTTTTGTTCTGTTTTTTTACTCGACCGCACAGTTTTCTTTTTTTCCTTTATAACCGCAGAATCAATAACTAACTCCACTGCCTTGTTTAGTTTCATTCCCAATTTTAAATCTGCAACCTCTGGCATGTTCTGAGCTTGTTTAGGATCTGTTTTATATTTTTCTGCCAATTCCATAAAATTCTTCTTAATATCTTCATCAGAAAATTCAATTTTTTCAAGTTCACTAATTTTTTCAATTGCCAAATCTACTTTAACTTGTTTTGCAGCTCTTTCACGGAATTTTTCTCTAAATTCTTCCATGCTCACTTTAGTAGCATTTAGATAATTTTCTAATTTAACACCCTTTGCCTCAAGCTGATGCGTAAAATTGTGAACAAACTGACCAATCTGCCTTTGAATCATAATTTCAGGCACTTCAACTTTCATATTCTCCACAATTTTGTCGAACACTTTTTCTTCTACCTCTACTTTTCTTCTAGCAGTTCTCTCTTCTAATAATCTTTTCTTCACATTTTCTCTTAATGCCTCAAAAGTATCAAAATCACTTACATCTTTTGCAAACTCGTCATCCACTTTGGGAAGTTGCAACTCTTTTACTTCATTTATTTTTATATCAAATTCCGCATCTTTTCCGGCAATATTTTCTGCTATATAATTCTCCGGAAATTTTACTTTTATTCTAAATTCATCGCCTTTTTTGTGTCCAATAATCTGCTCTTCGAACCCCCCTATAAATTGCCCTTTGCCAATTGTCAAATCGTAATTTTCATACTGACCACCTTCTAAAGGCTTAGAATCAATAAAACCTCTAAAATTAAGGTTTACAATATTTCCTTTTTTGCATAGTGTCCCCTCTTGCACCGGAACCATTCTAGCTACATTTTCTGCTAACTTGTTTATGGTCTCGTCAATTTCTTTTTCTGTGACTTTTAATGGTTCACATTCAACTTCTATGTTTTTATATTCACCTAAGTCAACTTCTGGTTTAGTTATCACATCAACACAAATATGAACACCATCTTTTTTACTAATTGAAACAACATCAACTTTATCTACCGCAATAAAATTATTGATATTCGCTGCTTGCAAAGCCAGCTCAAATTCACTAGGCCAAAGATCATTTAATGCATCCGAAAAGAATAAATCATTCCCATATAATTTTTCAATAACCTGGCGAGGTGCCTTTCCTTTTCTAAAACCTGGAATATTTATCTTTTTTGAATTTTTAACAAATACCTTATCTAAATGTTCATTAAAAATCTTTGCTTCAACATTAAAATCTAGTTCATAGATATTCGTTGATTTTTGTTTGCTTGTATTTAACTTCATATTTATTTTACCTCCAAATGTCCGTGGGTTTTTAATTGCTTTATGTCTTTATTATCTTTACTCAACCCATATACTATATAACATACCCATATTTTTATGATATCACTATACCACAAAAGAGTATAAAATGCAAATCCGCACAACGGATTTCAAAATAAAATTCATAAATTTTTCTCTATTTTATTTTTATCAATACTTTTATTATCTTTTATTATATTTTAAAGATTATATAAAAAATATATCTCCCGGTTGACCAGGAGATAATATAAAACAATTATGATGGATTCTTTTTTAAAAAACTTTTTGTCTCCTCAATTGCTGCACGCAATTTCACTAGATCTGCTCCCTCTGGTGCATTATCTCGAAATTCCTGCATCGATTTTTCTAGTTCGTAAGCATCCAGTTTTGTATCATCTATTTTTACTTCCTTTTGTGCTTGCCGGAATACGAAAGTATCATAGTCTATCTGATACTGCGTCATTCTTTCATCACGCCTTCTTTTTGCTTCCCACGCAGCTCTTTCTCTTCTTTCTTGCTCCGCCTGTTCCGCTCTGTTTTCTCTTTCTGTTCTTTCTTTGTCCCTTATCAAATTGCGAGGTGTTTTATGTGCTGAACCAGTTGACCCTACTCTTCCTACTCCTCTTCCCACTTAAATCATCCCTCCTACTTTTTTGCTTATAGCTCGCACAAAGCTATCAACTAATGTCTTCGTTACTGCAAAATTTAAAATAGATCCTTTTTTATTACTCTTTTTACTATCCCCCCTCTTTGTTTTAAGCTTCATAAATTTCAATTGTTAAATAAAAATTTTCTAGTAGAATCATCTTAAAATTTTACATAATATATAAGTATATTAACACCTCAACAGTTAAAAGTCAATACTAAAAACCATTGTTTAACACATTTCTACTTTTTTATTATCTTTAGCAAAATTCTCTTGCATATATATTTTTAATATGTTAATATTAAATTAATAAGATATTCATATAATATTAACTAAGGTGATTCCTACGAAACATAATGCCTGTGTTTTAATAGCGCAAAATGATCAATTCTTTTTCGAAAATTGTAAAAACTTTCTATTAAAATATGATATTATAACCGTTTATGTGGAAAATAACTATCATAAAATTATCTCTACTATAAAAACATATAAACCAGATGTTGTG
>JBJEZM010000089.1:0-2440 GCA_051887395.1 Oscillospiraceae bacterium
ATTTATATTGAGTTTATTTTGTGGCTGTTTAGCCTTTTAATGGGCGGCAGCACAATGGGCATTGGCCCAACTATAGATTTTGCAGTTGGGCTGTTTGCTGTTATAACTTTTGCAGCTTTGCAGAGAGCTTTGAAGGGTAAAAGCATATATGCGTTGCTTTTATGTTGCGCTTTTTTCAGTATGTTGTGGAGTGTTAGCATAAATTTTTTAATACGGCCTTTATATAACGTTTTATTTGGCGAAGAACTAGTGAAGAAAATATTTAAAGCGGCGGTTTTAACAAGTGGAGCTTTTAGTTTTTTTAAAATATTTATATGTGGGAACATTGCTAATTTTATAAAAAATAGGTTACCAATCAATAAAGAGTAAGAAGATAGTTAGAAAAGAGGCAAGAGAGTTGAATAGAAAGAACATAACAGTAGATGGTAATACAGCAGCGGCACATGTGGCATATGCGTTTTCGGAGGTTGCACCAATTTACCCGATCACACCGTCAACAACAATGGCAGAGTTGATGGATAAATGGTCGGCAGAGGGTAAACTTAATTTGTTTGGCCACAGAGTAAAATTAGTACAGATGCAATCGGAAGCAGGGGTGGCAGGAACTCTGCATGGCAACCTTGCGGCCGGTTTGCTTGCATCTACATTCACAGCTTCGCAAGGGCTTTTGCTTATGATACCTAACATGTTCAAAATTGCAGGCGAACTCTTGCCAGCTGTGTTTTATGTTTCTGCAAGAACGGTTGCAACACATGCACTTTCAATTTTCGGCGATCATTCAGATATATATAGCTGCCGTCAAACGGGCTGTGCAATTTTAGCAGAGGGCAATGTTCAAGAGGTGGCAGACCTCAGTGTGATTGCACATCTTGCAGCGGTTAAAGGTTCATTGCCGTTTATAAATTTCTTTGATGGTTTTAACACATCGCACGAACTGCAAAAGATTAAAATGTGGCAGGAATCAGAGATTAAAGAGATGTTGGATTTAGAAGCGATAGAAAAATTTAGAGCTAGAGCATTAAACCCGCAAAATCCAACAGTGCGAGGAACAGCACAGAACCCAGATACATTTTTCCAGAATAGAGAAGCGGCCAATGGTTATTATAACAGGCTACCTAAAATTGTGCAGAATTATATGGTAGAGTTTAATAATCGATTTGGCACACACTATTCGCTGTTTAATTACTGCGGGGCACCAGATGCAACCAACGTGGTAGTTGCTATGGGTTCAGTTTGCGATACCATAGAAGAGGTTGTGGATTATTTAAATAAGCAAGGAGGAAAATGTGGGCTTATAAAGGTACGGCTCTTCAGACCTTTTTCTGTACACCATTTTATGGAGGCATTGCCAAAAACCACAAAAACTCTCACAGTTTTAGATAGAACAAAAGAGCCAGGCGCCGTTGCAGACCCCCTGTTTTTAGATGTGGCAGCAGCTCTGCAAACGGTTGAGCAGTTTAATGTAAAAATATATGGCGGCCGTTATGGATTAAGCTCTAAAGATACCGGACCGGAACAGATAATTTCAGTTTTTGAAAATGCAGAAAAAAACAATAAAAAGTTTTTCACAATTGGAATCTTAGATGATGTTACTAATCTATCTCTGCCGGAGCCGAAGGTTAAGTTTGAGCAACCAAACAAGGTTACTTGCTGCAAGTTTTGGGGCTTTGGGTCAGATGGAACAGTAAGTGCATGCAAAAATATAATAAAAATTATTGGCGGGAGCACGAATAATTTTGTTAGAGGGTTTTTCTTTTACGATTCTAAAAAATCCAGCGGAGTTACAGTTTCTCACATAAGGTTTAGTATACAGCCAATTAAATCTGCATATGCAATAAAGAGAGCCGATTTTATAGCCTGCCATCAAATAAAATACCTGCAAAAATATAAAATTGTAGAAGAATTAAAACCAAATGGTATGTTGCTGCTCAGCTGCAATTGGGCAGAATGGCAAGAAAAAATACCGAACCACGTTAAAAAATATATTGCGCAAAATAATATAAAACTATTTGCAATCAACGCAGATCAACTTGCAAACAATTTAGGGCTTGCTAATAAACCCAGTGTAATACTGCAGGCGGCATTTTTTAAATTAATAAATATTTTACCAGAAGCAGAAGCTAAAGACTTGATGAAAAAAACAGCTAGGTATTCATTTTCTAACAAAGGAGAAAGCGTAGTTGAAAAAAACTATGCCGCAATAGATGCTGGTCTAACCGAAGTTCAAGAGATTGTTGTGCCACAGGAATGGCGTAATTTAACCGTAGCGGAGCAAAAAAAACAAAATAAAGAAGATAATAGCTATTTTGAAGCAATTGCAAAACCCGTTGGTCAATTTGAAGGCGGAAATATTCCGGTTTCTGCATTTTTACCTTTTGCAGATGGAGTTATACCAACTGGCACATCAAAATACGAAAAGCGTGGAGTAGCGCAAACAGTG
>JBJEZM010000090.1:0-9533 GCA_051887395.1 Oscillospiraceae bacterium
AATTACGGTTCAGATATATACGGTAAATTTAAACTGCCAGAACTTATTGGAGATATATCTAAAATTGATAAAATCAAATGGATAAGGATTCTATATTGTTATCCAGACCATATTACAGATGAACTATTACAAGAAATAAAGAACAACCCAAAAGTTGTTAAGTATTTCGATATACCTCTTCAACATGTTGACGGGAAAATATTAAAACAAATGAATAGAACAGGAGATATGAAGTCTATTGCTGCCTTGTTGCATAAAATTCGCTCAATTATTCCAGAAGCTGTTATAAGAACCACTTTTATTCTAGGTTTCCCGGGAGAATCTGGTGCACAATTCGAAACACTTTGCCAATTTGCAGAAGATCATAAATTTGAACGTTTAGGTTGCTTCACCTATTCGCAAGAAGAGAATACTAAGGCTGCGCAACTGCCAGATCAAATTGATTATGAAATAAAAGCGACAAGAGAACAAACATTAATGGATATTCAATCACTAATTATAGATGGATTTTCTGCAAGCTTGGTTGGTAAGACATTTGAAGTTTTAATAGAAAAATTAACTAAAGATGGGAATTTTGTAGGTAGAACTTATATGGATGCTCCTGATGTGGATGGTATGGTTTATTTTAATGGAAATAGTAATTGCAAAATTGGCGATTTTGTAAAGGTTCAAATTGACGATTATGAGGACTACGAACTGTTTGGGCACTTAATAAAGTAAATTAATAGCAAAAATGGAGGCGAAATCTTGACTACGGCAAACAGACTAACGTTATTTAGAATCTTATTAGTACCTTTATTTATATTCTTTATCCTCTCTTATAACTTTATACCACATAATTTTTTATGGGCACTTATAGTTTTCATCATAGCATCAGTTACAGATATGCTGGATGGAATTATCGCCAGAAAATACAATCAAATAACTGACATTGGTAAACTCTTAGATCCTCTGGCAGATAAAATGTTAATTATTTCTGCATTTATTTGTTTGGTTCATTTAAATCTTATAAGTGTAGTTGCTGTAATTATTGTAGTTATACGCGAATTCTTAATAACTGCATTTAGAGCCTTTGCACAAGAAAAACAAGTAATTATTGCTGCCGGAATACTAGGAAAGATAAAAACAGTTAGCCAAATAATATGTGTAATTTTCATTTTAATATCTCAAGAATTAATTTTTACGAATTTAGTTAAAAACATACAAATTTATTCGGTTATTAATTTTATATTAGTTTGGCTAATGATTCTATTTACAGTCGTTTCTGCAATAAATTATATTTATGCTAGCATTGGCGTATTTTATAATATAACCAAAACAAAGGAATGAGACTTTTTGATTCTATATAACACATTAACAAAAAAAAATGAAAAATTCACACCAATTAAAGATAAAGAGATAAAAATGTATGAATGCGGTCCAACTGTATATGATTTTATTCATATAGGCAATGCAAGACCTATGTGTGTGTTCGACTCTTTAAGAAGGTATTTTTTGTATTTAGGCTATAATGTTATTTTTGCTCAAAATTTTACAGATGTAGATGATAAAATAATCAACAAAGCAAAAATACAAAACAAAACTTGCAAAGAAATAGCGGATGAATTTATTAAAGAATATTACACAGACGCACAAGGTTTGAATATTATACCGGCAACCTATGCTCCTAAGGCAACAGAGACAATCGAAAATATTCAAAAAATTATTCAAAAACTTTGCGAACTAAACATGGCATATTGTAAAGATGGAACAGTTTACTTTAGAGCAAAACGGTTTAAAGAATATGGTAAATTTTCCGGTATGCCTATTGATGAATTAAATGCTGGTGCTAGAGTAGAACTGAATACTGACAAAGAAGATAGTTTAGATTTCGCCTTGTGGAAAGCAGCAAAGCCAGGTGAGATATATTGGTCTTCTTTGTGGGGGAATGGCAGACCAGGCTGGCATATTGAGTGCTCTGCAATGATAGATAAAATATTTGGTACTACAATAGACATTCACTGTGGTGGTCAAGATTTAATATTTCCACATCACGAAAACGAAATCGCACAATCAGTTGCATGTAGCGGGGTTAATTTAGCAAATTATTGGCTGCATAATGGGCATATCAACATATCTGGTAATAAAATGTCTAAATCTGCTGGCAACTTTTTTACCGTACGAGAGATAGCTCGAAAGTATGGTTATATGCCAATTCGTTTAATGATGTTACAATCTCACTACAGAACTCCAATTAATTATAGCGAAGAGATAATGGCACAAAATTTATCTGCTTTAGAACGTGTAAATTCTTGCAGAGAAGCTTTGCAAGAACTAATAAAAAAGCTGGAAAATACATCCAATACTTCAAGTTCAATAAGAATAGAACGTTTAGCGGAGTTTAAAGATCAGTTTAAATATGAACTAGATAACGATTTTAATACAGCCGGAGCACTTGGAGTGCTGTTTAATATGGTTAAGGAGATCAATACCACATGCTTTTTAAATAAAATGTTAAATCTTTCTTATGTATATATGGCATATGAACAATTAGAAGAGTTTTTATATGTTTTGGGGCTTAATTTAAACGAATTAAGAATAAATATAGAATCAGAAATTAAAAAGCTAATTGACGCACGGCAAGAAGCGCGAAAAAATAAAGATTTTAAAACAGCTGACGAAATCCGGAGCAAATTGCAAGAGTTAGGAATTATTTTAGAAGATACTGCAATAGGGGTAAAGATAAAAAAACTCGGAGGGCATAAAAAATGAAAAATATAAATAAAAAAAATTTGTTGTTTTTGTCTTTTTGCTTTAGTATAATCAGTTTTAATACATCATTTGCAGCTGCTGCAGCAGAAAGTAATGTCAATCTTCAGGGTACCCTGTTCAAAGCTGGCTCTATAAATGAGCTAAGAATAAAAACGGCTAGTGATTTTAGAGCAATGAACGGAAAAACCTTAAGATTAACTGTGGACTCTAAACCAATTGAATTTGGTATTAAGAATGTGACAAGAGCAGCTTATAAAGGTGCAAATAACCAAATTATATTTAATGCATTAAATGAAGTACTTAACGTGAATGAAAATGCTGATGATAGTATATACGAACAAATTGTCAATGTAGAAAAAGGAGATCAAAGCTACGAAAAATTAATAAAAAGTTTAAACAGCGGCAGCTTAAATAGTTCTGTTGAGCTCGTTGAAGTGCAATTATTTGATGAAAGCTACAATGCAAAATCTAGCAACAAAATCACAATGCACTTTGTTGTTGGCGGTGGTGAATATACAAATGGAAATTTAGCTGCTAAAACAGAAGAAGAGGAAAAAATTTTAAACGCAACACAAACTACAGCAACAGTTAACAAAAAAAAGATGGGTGCAGCTATATCATTAATTACAAAAAATAAAAAAACTGCTAAGAATATTAACGTTAGCTTAAATAAAATCGGAGCAATTGTAAGTTCAGACGTTTTTGATGCGGTACAATTAATTAACAGTAATAGTCTTGTCTCTTTTCGTTATAGAAACACAACATCTAAAGCATTATTATATGAATGGCAGGTTACACCTAATAATATTTGGAATCCAAAACAGATAAATTTGAAACTCTCTTTTAAAAGTAATAAGATTGATGAAATTGTCAAAAAATATAACATAAATAGATATAAAACTATAACTATGCAAACACATGGTTCTTTAGGTGCAAAACTAACAGTAGGCGCAAAGTTAAATTTTGCTAATTATAATAAGAACTCACTCAAACTTTACTCTATAGATACAAAAACAGGCAATATCGAGCGTAAAAACCAAATTATCTTTTATGATGACCAGAAACAAATGATATATTTTTCCACAGCATATGGAGAAAACTATATTATCACTGATGAAGAGATAGCTCTATAAATTAAGGCGGTGTTTTTCAGTTGAAAAAAGTTATGGTAGCTATGAGTGGTGGAGTAGACAGCTCCGTTTCTGCAGCTATACTTCATAATCAGGGCTTAGAAGTTGAGGGGGTTACACTTAAGCTATTCGATTTTAAAAAAATTGGTCTTAATATAGATAATAAAGACATAACAGATGCGCAGAATGTAGCGAAACTATTAAGCATTAAACACAGTTTATTTAATTTAGAAAACTTGTTTGAAGAACAGGTAATAAGCAAATTTGTTGAGGGCTATTTAAATGGGATCACTCCTAACCCTTGTATATTCTGTAATAAACATGTTAAATTTGGGGCACTTCTAGATTATGCAAAATCTCATGAATGCAGTAAACTTGCTACGGGTCATTATGCATTAATTGAATATGACCTTGCAAGTAAACGATTTTTAATAAAACGGCCTACAGATAGCCATAAGGATCAAACATATGTGCTTTGCTTTTTAACACAAGAACAACTTTCCCATGTAATTTTTCCTTTGATGAGTACTACTAAGCAAGAAACACGAAAATTAGCACAACAGTTAGGTCTTCCTGTTTTTAATAAACCAGAAAGTCAAGATATTTGTTTTATAAAAAACGGCAATTATGTAGATTTTATTAAACATTATGCCAAATTACAAAATAACCCCGGTGATTTTGTTAACGCGGCAGGGCAAGTAATAGGAACACATAAGGGAATTATTAATTACACAATAGGGCAAAGGCGTTGGTTGGGTGTTAGTTTTGGCAAACCAATGTATGTAATTGCAAAAAACAGTGCCAATAATACTGTGGTTTTGGGTGAAGAAAATGAACTTTTTCAAAAGAAGTTCATAGCAAAAAGTGTTAACTTTATTCCGTTTACATCATTAAATGGAGCTATGGAGGTAGATGCAAAAATACGTTATAATCACGCCGGAAGCCCGGCAATAATTAGTATGTTAAATGCAGATGAAGTACTTGTTGAATTTAAAACACCTCAAAAATCAATAACCCCTGGGCAAACCGTTGCATTTTATAAAGATGAATACCTTGTTGGTGGAGGAATTATTATTTAAACCTAATCTTTAATTTGGAGGGATTATATTGGCAATAAACATTGCGGTAGATGGGCCAGCGGCATCTGGTAAAAGTAGTTTGGCAAAAGCACTGGCAAAAAAAATAGGCTATATGTACCTCGGTACAGGTGAACTTTATAGAGCAGTGGGTTACTATATGGTAAAAAACTATCCACAAGGTTACAAAATAGAAGATGTGATCGCCTCTTTAAAGAGCATTAATATAAAACTGCAATTTCACAATGAAACTCAAAATGTAATCTTGAATGGTAAAGCAGTATCTGCATTCTTAGATGAAGATGATATCTCTATGGCAGCTTCACAGGTATCTAAAATTAAAGAAGTACGAAATTTTTTGCTAGACTTACAGAGAGATTTAGCAAAAAATAACGATATCGTAATGGACGGTCGCGATATTGGCACTGTTATATTACCCAACGCACAAGTCAAGTTCTTTTTAACCGCATCACCAGAAGTGCGCGCAACAAGAAGATATAATCAGCTAAAGGAAGCAAATAAAAAAGCGGATTATAATGAGATTTTAGCAAATATAATTGAACGAGATAAAAATGATATAACTAGAGAACTTGCTCCTTTAAGAAAAGCAGATGATGCTATAGAACTCGATAATACAGCATATGATTTTAACACTAATTTAGAACACATGTATAAATTGTTTTTAGAAAAAGATGTGGTAGAATGAACTTTTATAATTGCGTAAAATCTTCTGTTAATTTTCTATTGCATATATTATATAAAGTCGAGATAAAAGGCTATAATAATTTGAATAACATACAAAATAAAGGTGTAATTATATGTTGTAACCATGTTAGCCTTATAGACCCTGTTGCAATTCTTTCAGAAGCAAAAGGTAAAGTCAACTTTTTAGGTAAGATTGAACTTTTTAAAAATAAATTATTGTCATGGTTATTCAAAAAAATGGCAGTAATTCCTGTTAACAGAGGGCATGGTAGTTCCAATGCTATTAAAACTTCTGTAGATTTACTGAACAAAAAGGAGACTCTCTGTATCTTTCCCGAAGGAACACGGTCTAAAACAAAACAATTATTGCCAGCTAAATCTGGTGCATCATTAATTGCTTTTATGGCACAAGCAGATGTTCTACCTGTGAGTGTTAGATATGAGAAACATTTGTTTAGAAGAAAAAAAATCGTTTTGAACTGTGGTGAGGTAATAAAATATAATGAATTTAATTTTAAAGAGGGTACACCTAACGAATTGAAAGCTGCTAGTAAATTAATTATGAATCACATAGCTAATTTACTTTATAACCAAGGAGGGGAATAATTATAAAATTAATAGTTGCTCAAAATATTGGCTTCTGTTATGGCGTAAAAAAATCCATTGAATCAACTTATAATTTATTAAAAAATTATAAAAATGTTTGTATTCTAGGTGAGATTGTACACAATTCGGAAGTTATACAAAACTTAGAGGCGGCTGGTGCTCGTGAAATCTCTGATTTAAATGAGATAAAAAGCAACGAAACTTTAGTGCTAAGAGCGCATGGCTCTACAACAGAAACATATAAAGAGCTAAATGAACGCGGTTTTGTTCCAATTGAGCAAAAAAATGTTACTGCACACAATAAATTTTTAGATACGGTTTGCGCATTTGTAAAAAAAATCCACAATATAGTAAAAGCTCAAGATAACGATACCAATATAATTGTTTTCGGTGACCCTAACCATTGTGAAGTAACTGCTATTAAAAGTCACTGTGTTGGCAATTGCTATGTTGCTAAAAATATAGTTGAACTTAAAAACCTTATAAATGAAAAACAACTTCAAAACCAAAAGAATTGTGTAGTAGTTCAAACCACTTTTTTTGAAGATGAATTCGTTCAAATGCAAAATGAATTAAAAAAGCTATGTACAAACCCAACGTTTTTTGATACAATATGCACAGAAACAAAATTGCGTCAGCGCGAAGCAACTTCAATTGCACAAAAATGCGATCTTGTTTTGGTGCTCGGCTCTAAAAATAGCTCAAATACCAATAAGCTGCTAAAAATATGCCAAAAATTCACGAATGCTGTTTTAATTGATTCAATTTTAGAGCTTAACAAATATAATTTTAAAAACTTTAAAACGGTAGGTTTAGTAACGGGAGCATCTGTTTCACTTAATTTATTTATGGAGGTAAAAAGGTTTGTGGAAAATGTAGAAGATGAAATTTTTGATTTTGAAAAAGAATTAGAGAGGTCGTTTACAAAATTAAAAGTTGGCGATTATGTAAACGGTATAGTAACACGTGTTAATCAGGCCGAACTGCAATTAGATATCGGCTTTAAGTATACCGGGTACATTTTTGCTAATGAATATTCCAATACTGATGTTGATCTTGTAAATGAGGTTAAATGTGGTCAAGAGATTGAGGCTGTTGTTGTTAAAATAAATGATCAAGACGGCTCAGTCCAGCTTTCAAGAAAAAAGTTTGTAAATAAAAATGCATTCGAAGAAATTAAAACTGCATTATATAATTCAACTGTTCTATGCGGCCATGTATTTAAAATAGTAGATGCAGGAGCTATGGTACTATATAAAGGAATTAAAGTATTCATACATAATTCTCAACTCGGCCTAGCAATAACAGAAAATGCTAATGTTCTACTAAATAAAGATGTGGAATTTAAAATTTTTTCTATAGATGAACGAAGAAGATCTGCAAAAGGGTCCATTAGAGCTGCGGCAGCAGAAAAAGAAACCACCCTTAAAAATAAAGGTTGGGAAATTTTAGAGGCGGGGCAAACTTATTCTAGCAAAGTCAAATCTATAACTAGTTTTGGGCTCTTTGTAAATGTTTGTGGCATCGATGGCCTTGTTCACATTTCAGATATATCGTGGCAAAAAATAAATACACCAAGTGATGTTTACTCTGTAGGCGATGAAATTGAAGTTACCGTGAAGAGCATAGATAGAGAAAACAATCGACTAGCCCTAACGTGTAAAAAAGAAGATGATGATCCATGGTTGATATTTAATAACAAATTTAAAGTGAATGATGTGGTCGATACTAAAATAGTTTCTATAAAACCTTTTGGCGCATTTGCTCAAATAATTCCGGGAGTAGATGGTTTAATACACATTTCTCAACTTGCTAAAGATTATATTAAAGATATTTCAAAGTCTTTCAAGGTAAGAGATAGTATTAAAGTAAAAATATTAGAAATAGATAACGAAAATAAAAAAATTAAACTCTCAGCAAGAGCTTTGCAAGAAAATGAACCTGCAGATCAAAACATTTAAAAAAGAAAATACTATTACTATTATATTATTGGTAATTACATTTTTTCAATTGGCCTTAAACAGCTTAAGCCAAATATATTTAATAATGATGGAACAGAAAAATTATATAGCTTTAGAATCGTATTAAATTCCAATCTCCTTTGTAAAGACGGTAAAGTTAATATATTTGCAAAGAGCAAATCTACTAACAGAGATAAAATGAGAATAAAAATTTACGGTAACTGGAGTAATTTGCTTGCAGAAAGTGAGTTAAAGATCGGCAAAAAATTAAATTATCTTAGATTAAACAAAGAGCTAGAAGTAGGCATCCATAAAGCAAGTATACTTATTGATGCAATTGATAAAAACAATAACACAATTATTTAGTGTTACGCGAAGGACCAAAATCAACAATATACCAAAAGAGTAAAAACTTTAATTGAAAATATTGCTTTTTCAATTAAATTGTGCTAGAATGTAGCTTGTGTTAAAGTCAAATGATTACACACGCTTGGTAACAGCATTGTGCAAGTGTCTGTGAGTTTGCAGGTTGTCAATGTTAAAGCGGAGGAAAAACTAATTTAGGAGGAATTATAAATGAGTGTTGTTTCAATGAAGCAATTGTTAGAGGCAGGGGTTCATTTTGGGCACCAAACCAGACGTTGGAACCCAAAAATGGCAGAATATATATTCACAGAAAGGAACGGAATATATATAATCGATCTGCAAAAAACAGCAAAAAAGTTAGATGAGGCTTATGCATTTATTCGCGAGGTGGCTGCAAATGGCGAAGATATTCTATTTGTTGGCACAAAAAAACAAGCAAGTGAATCTATTAAAGAAGAAGCAGAAAGATCTGGTGCATTTTATGTTAATGCCCGTTGGTTAGGTGGGATGCTCACTAATTTTAAAACTATCCATTTAAGAATATTGCGTTTAAACCAGTTAAAACAAATGGAAGAAGAAGGTACCTTTAACTATCTGACTAAAAAAGAAGTTGGTAAACTCAAACTAGAGATGGAGAAATTAGAAAAATATCTAGGCGGAATAAAAGGCATGAAAAGACTACCAGGAGCAATGTTTATTGTAGATCCGCGCAAAGAACATATTGCGGTTTTAGAAGCTAAAAAACTTGGTATTAAAACTGTGGCAATTGTAGATACAAATTGCGATCCAGATGATGTAGATTATGTTATCCCTGGCAACGACGATGCAATTAGAGCAGTTAAACTGTTCGCTCAAACAATAGGCAGTGCAATTGTAGAAGGCCGCCAGGGTGTAGATGCAGAGTTTGAAATAGAAAAAATAGATAAAAAAGAAGAAGA
>JBJEZM010000091.1:0-2399 GCA_051887395.1 Oscillospiraceae bacterium
CACATGTTCCAGTTACTTTGTCAAAATTTGGTTTTTTACCAAAGTACACTTTTTGTGCAACTTTAGGTTGTCCATAACCTTCAAGTGTATATGTTCCCCCTGCCTCCGCAGTTTCTGCAACTTTTGTTCCATCCACTGTTATTTCTTTCAATATATACCCATCATCTGGTTCGGCTGTTAGCTAACAGTTCCGTTTTCTCCTGTCACCTTTTCTAATTTCACCATTCCTGCACCGGTTTGGGTAATGTTTGCCTCAGCCGTTATATTTTCTGTGCTTCCCGCCGCTCTTACTTTAAAGTTTGCGGGTTTAAAATAGAACTCGCTATCAGGCAAAACGCCGTACCCCTCCCTAAAAATCTTTTAATCATGCTCTTACATTCTCCCATGCTTGTCCCTCCCTCACTTAATTGTTATGTATATTTATTATTGCATAATAAATATTTTTTGTCAATATTTTCTATAAATTATTGTATATTCTAGATAGCTAATCTAAACTAAAATAACAGCCTCGCGTAAACAAGGCTATTATTTTTAAAAATTTAAATTAATTTATCGCAGTAAATACTCAATTCGCACGTTAAACAACGTGGTTTGCGCGCCACACATACTTCTCTGCCAAAAAACACCAAACGGTGACAAAAATCCGTAGATTCTTCAGGTGGCAGCAATAACCTTAACTCTGCTTCAACCTTGGCCGGAGCGGTTGTTTTGCAAATTCCCACACGATTCATAATTCTAATGCAATGGGTATCACAAACAACAGATGGTTTTTTAAAAACATCACCACTAATTAAATTCGCGGTTTTCCGCCCAATACCAGGCAACTTTTGCAAAACCTCAATATCGCTAGGCAGTTCTCCATCAAAATCTTTAATTATCATTGCACAACTGCCAATAATATCTCGCGCTTTCATTCTAAAAAGCCCACACGGTTTAATTATCTCCTCAATCTCTTCAACCTTGGCATTTGCAAACGATTCCAGAGTTTTATATTTAGCAAATAATTCACGTGTAACCCTATTCACCCGTTCATCTTTACACTGCGAAGAAAGCCGACCAGCAATCATCAGTTCGTATCCAGATTTATATTTTAACATACATTTAATTTCTGGGTACCTTTTTTTTAAAATAGAAATTATCTTCAAGATTTTTTCTTGTCGTTTCATCTTAACCTTCCTGCTTTGCCTTCTTGTTTTTATACCAAAGTGTTACTCCTGTACACACAAACAATAAAAGAGAAACCGCTTGAGATATTCTAACTTTTCCAAGCATTAAACTGTCTATTCTAAGCCCCTCTATAAAAAACCTCCCAAAACTATACCATAAAATATAAATTGCAAATAGTTCTCCATCAAACTTTTTACGTTTAGAATAAGCTGCAATAAAAACAAAACCTAATAAACACCAAACTGATTCATAAAGAAAACACGGATGCACCGGTAAATCCGGGTTAACAGCCATCTTAGATGCCTGCAATGCCTCTAACATTCTTTTAATTGGTAAACTTGTCATTCCCCAAGGTAGATCTGTATTGTAACCAAAAGCCTCCATATTAAAAAAATTCCCCCAGCGGCCAATTGCTTGTGCTATAATCACACCACCTGCCATAAGATCAAGCAGCGGTAATAATTTAACTTTTTTCGTTTTGGCGGTAGCAACCATTGCAAGCCCTCCACCAATTAATCCACCATAAATAGCAATTCCACCGTTCCTTATGTTTATAGCTTCAAAAAACGTGTGAATATTTTTATGGTTAAAAGTAATGTAATATAACCTAGCTCCAATAACTCCACCAACAATAGCCCAGGTAATAATAGAGGTTAGCGCATCTTCATTAATATTAAAACGCTTTGCACGCAAAAAGATATAACAAATTGCTACAATCATTGCGCACATCACAATAATGCCATACCAATAAACATCCAAGCCAAAAATAGAAAATGCCACACTACTAAAATTAAAACTAAGCCTAAATTTTGGGAATAATAATTCATGCTTAAGCATTAAACTTCTCTCCTTATATTTACTCTCCAATTCGTGCCATTTTAATTTTAAATACATCACACCCAAGTGTTATGTCTTTTTCAAATTCAGCATCCTCCAAATCCTTTAAGAATTCAACAGCTAACGTTTCTTTTGCAATCTGGCTGCTAAATTTAAAAATCACTTCGTTTAACTTTTTAGCCTCGGAACACAGCGCTAATTTTATTCTCTGCTCCACTTTAAACCCGGCTTCCTTTCTGGCAACCTGGCAATTCCTAACAATCTCGCGAAAAATCCCTTCACTAATTAGTTCATCCGAAAGTGTAATATCTAGCGCTACAATAAGCTCACCTTCTTGAGCTAACTTTAGCCCGGTTTTTGCAGCTTTATTAACTACAAATAATTCTGGTGCAAGG
>JBJEZM010000092.1:0-9247 GCA_051887395.1 Oscillospiraceae bacterium
CTTTTATAATTTGGATACGTAATTGTTAATGTTGTACTATTTGGTAACCATCCAATGAATAAAAAACTGTTCTATTTCATTTAGTTTTTGAATACTATACAGTGGAGCAAACACTGTATTGAACAAAATTATATTAGAGGATTTTTCAAAAGCTTTTGCCAAGCATTTTAAACCATGCAAAGCATCCTTGAAAGAACATCTTCCATCAATATACTTTCTGTAAGAGTTATGGATTTTTTCTGTGCCATCTACACTGCATACCACACTCAATTTAGGAATACTTGCAAGATATTTCGCGATCTCTTCATTCATTAACGTTAAATTGGTTGTTAATGAAAAAGTTAAATCTTTATCAAATAAATTTTCTAATGAATATTCTACGCGCCATTTCATTAAGTCCATTTTTAGTAGAGGTTATCCGCCGTAGAACGTGATTGCAATTCTATCCCTGCATGTTTTTTTGCATGATAGATTACAGCTTTAGCCACCTCAAACGACATATAATTAGAAATAAAATTCCGATTGTCTTTGCAATTATGGTAGAAGTGTTCAAATTCCGGTGCTTTTAGTAAGTTTTATTTGATAAATACATCCATTACAGAACTTAATGAATATAACGTTGTATTATTTATTAAACTTTCATAAGACATATTGTTTTGTTTGTTTATTTAAAAGATCACTTAAAAATAGATAGCTATTATCATCTAAAACAATAACTTTGCCAGTTCCTAGATCATACATATAACTATTATATTGTATTAAATAACTTTGCTTGTCGATAGATTGTGCTTTCTTTTTTGTAGTTAATCAATGGTCTAGTTCTAATCGTTCTTTTGAGTTCTGTGTAGTCAGTATTTGTTTATCCATAACATATCTCCACGTTCTTTTTTTAAATTGATAAAATCAAATCTATCCGATTCTGAATATGTTTAATATATTAAAATTAATACTAAAACTAATTTGTTAATTTCTTACTTTAATGTGTTTTAGTAATAAATTCTTATTTGAGTATGTTGTATTTTGGTATAATATTTACAATGATATTCGCAATGCCCCCCTCTATTTTTGTCGAATTTTGTCGAATGTTTAGATTCCTAAACTTCTTTGATTTATTTTTATTCGTTTTCAAAAAGTATATTTTTCGATTGTAAATACATGTTTGGTACACTAATAAATATAGTATATATCTGCTGAAGAATCAAAATTAAATTTTTATAAACGTCGAAAATATTATTTTTTAATAACATTTTCGTTCTTTCTTCAATTGTATACAAGAAAGTTGTTAATATATTTTATTCCTTTAGAGATACGATACCTTAATGTAGAAAATGTAGAATAAATCGTCTAACCCTTACCCTTAAACAAAAAATCAGCAATGCATACCATACCGTCAACAGTTTTTTCTAATCCGTTTATCGTTCCAGGTCAATAGCTGATTTATTTCGATTGACAACGCATCACTTAAATAGCCTTTATATTCTATATCCTTTCAAATTTCCGCATTTTCTGAGTTAAAGCTTCTAACTTTTTCGGTGTTCATATTTTCTTTCAGCAAATTGGCATTAATATAACAGTCAATAAAATTGCAATAAAACATCACATACATATATCCATTAGTAGCCTATTCTTTTTCGATACATCAACGAAATTATTATGTGAGTAAGCCTACCTTAAAGGCAATTTCTACCGCTAATTGTTGATAACTACCCTCTTTTTTTACCGTTTAAATTTGACAAAGCGGCTCATTTAATGTATAATGAGTTTTGTATTAAAAAACATATTATAAAGGAGGGGTTTTATGTCCAATACTTCTACATCCTCTACAACCGCTACAGAGCCAGTTCCAACAAATAATGCTGCTCCAAACTTAAGTTCTTCTTTTTCTATGCTTGTTCTTTTCTGCATCCTTATTTTTATGTGGTTTTTTGCCGGAAGAAATCAAAAAAAGCGCGAAAAAGAAGCTGCTGAACTTAAAAGGAATATAGAAATTGGCGACGAGATCGTTACAATTGGCGGTATTGTAGGAATTGTCGTTGGCATTAAAGATGAAGTTATTACTCTAGAAACCAGCAGCGATCGTTCTAAATTAAGGCTACAAAAATGGGCAATTCAATCTAACATAACAGCTAACGAGCGTGCAGCTGCACAAAAATCAAAAAAGGAGAAGTAAAACCATGAAACATATAAAAACCTTAATAAACAGCACCATAAACAACTGCAACAAAACCGGTTGTGGGGAATGCCAGGCATCTTGTCAATCTGCTTGCAAAACCTCTTGCACCGTTGCAAATCAAGAATGTGAAAATGTTTCAGCTATAAATAATAAACTTAAGTAACCTTCTAGCCACTGAATTAGGTGGCTTTTTTAGCCCCTTATCCCCCTTTCGTTAAAACTCTGTTAGTTTTGTTAGACTTTATTTTTCCATACATTTCATCGCTATAATTCGTACCTTTTGTGTGTGAATTTTTAACATAATTTTCAACATTTTCCACACGGTTTTCAACACTTTAAAGATCATACAGCAATCTTCAAAAAGTTTCAACAAAATTTTATAAAGAGTTCTAACACAAAACCAATCTCTATTTTTATTATTATAATGCATGTTTTCTCTGTTATCCATACTTTAAACAGGCTCTACTACTAATACTATATAAGTATATTATTATATTAATTTATTATAACCAGATTTATATCATTCTTTTAGAAAGGAAAATTTTTAATGAAAATAAAACTTGGTATAAACGGTTTTGGAAGAATCGGCAAACTTGTTTTTAAAGCAGCAATACAAAAACCGGATATTTTTGAAGTGGTTGGAATTAACGATCCATTCCTCCAGCCGGATTATATGGCATACCTATTAAAATACGATACCATCCACAAAGGGTTAAAACAAGATATTAAATACACAGAAGATAATTTAATTGTAAACGGAAAAGGAACAAAAGTATTCAACTGCAAAAACCCGGAAGAAATTCCTTGGAAAAATGCAAGTGCAAACTTTGTTGTTGAATCAACTGGAGTGTTTACAACAACAGAAAAAGCAGCTGCTCACATTAAAGCCGGTGCAAAAAAAGTAATAATTTCAGCCCCAGCAAAAGATAAAATTACACCAACATTTGTGTTTGGTGTTAACCATAATAGATACACAAAAGATATGGATATCGTATCAAATGCTTCTTGCACCACAAACTGCCTGGCACCTCTGGCAAAAGTAATAAGCAATAAGTTCGGCATAGAAGAAGGATTGATGACAACAATTCATGCCGCAACGGCAACCCAAAGGGTTGTGGATGGAATTTCTGCAAAAGATTGGCGCTTGGGACGGGCAGCATTTGGCAATATAATTCCGTCTTCAACAGGTGCGGCAGTAGCATGCAGTTTGGTTATTCCAGAACTAGAAGGCAAATTAACGGGAATGGCTTTTAGAGTGCCAACACTTGATGTTTCGGTGGTGGATTTAACAGTGAAGCTTGCAAAAGAAACCACATATAAAGAGATTTGCGAAGTGGTTAAAGAAGCTTCGCAAACCGATATGAACGGAGTTTTAGG
The DNA here is from genome assembly GCA_051887395.1 of Oscillospiraceae bacterium. Taxonomy (GTDB): domain Bacteria; phylum Bacillota; class Clostridia; order Oscillospirales; family Ruminococcaceae; genus RGIG1955. The sequence goes on from JBJEZM010000092.1 coordinate 3,551, forward strand.
CTACACAGAAGAAAGTGTAGTATCTTCGGACTTTGCTGGAGATACACGTACCTCTATTTTTGATGCAGCAGCCGGGATAATGCTAAACTCAAAATTTGTTAAACTTGTTGCTTGGTATGATAACGAATGGGGTTATAGCAATAAGATTTTAGATTTAATACAGCACATGGCAAAAACGGAGTAATAAACAAAACAACAAATATAGAAACGAAGGAACAGCAATGGCTAAAATAGTGAACATAGAAGTTTCGGCAAGGCACATTCATCTGCAAGAGGAACATTTTAAAATTTTATTTGGCAAAGAGGCTGATTTAACACCCAAGCGACCACTTTTGCAACCGGGCGAATTCAAAGCGGCAGAAAAGATTGAAGTTAAAGGGCCGAAAAGCAGTTTTAAGAATGTTACAGTTGTAGGTCCATTTAGGAGCAAAACTCAGCTAGAGATATCTGTTAGTGACGCTAAAATTTTAGGGCTTACTCCTCCGGTTAGAGCATCGGGAGATTTAGAGGGTTCAGAAAGTTGCAGGTTGATTGGTCCGTCTGACGAACTTGAACTTGCTCAGGGGGTCATTGTTTCGCAAAGGCATATTCATATGCCGGTTGATGAAGCGAGAGCTCTTGGGGTTAAAGATAAAGACACAGTAATGGTTAAAGTTCAAACAAAAGAGAGAGCGTTAATTTTTGACGATGTGTTAGTTAGAGTTGGTTACAATTATGTGCTTTCTATGCATATAGATACCGATGAAGCAAATGCAGCGGGTTGTGCAGGCAATGTTTACGGCGAGATAATAAAAAAATAAGAATAGGAGAAAGAATAGATATGAATATATGGCATGATATTAAAGAGAATAAAATTAAAGAAGAAGAGTTTTATGTTGTAATAGAGATCAGCAAGGGCAGTAAAAATAAATATGAACTAGAAAAAGAAACCGGTATGCTTGTATTAGATAGAGTGTTGCATACATCTATGGTATACCCAACCAACTACGGGTTTATTCCTAGAACATATAGTGAAGATAACGACCCGCTGGATGTTTTGGTCTTTTGTTCAGAGAAAATAGAACCGCTTGCTTTGGTGAATTGCAAACCAATTGGTGTGCTTTATATGATAGACGGCGGAGAAAAAGATGAAAAAATTTTAGCAGTGCCTAAAAAAGATCCTTTTTTTAATAAAGTAAAAGATGTTAGCGAACTACCTAGCCATTATATAGATGAAATTAAGCACTTTTTTGTAGCTTATAAAGCACTAGAGAATAAAGAAACCGAAGTTAAAAACGTTGAAGGAGCAGACACAGCTAAAAATGTGATTAAAAAAGCATTAGAAAACTATAAAAAGAAGTTTGAATGTAATAATTAACATAAAAGAAAAGCTATAAAAAACACAAAACTGTCCATTATCTAAAAAAGTAAAAGCAACAAAAAAATATATTTCTGCATATGTTGACATTTTACACTTTGTTGAGGTATACTATTAAAAGTGGCAAAAACCATTAAATTGAATTCAAGTTAAATTAGGAGGTCCAGTTTTTTATGTTAAGAACATATCAACCAAAAAAATTACACAGAAAAAAAGTACACGGTTTTAGGCAAAGAATGGCAACGAAAGGTGGCCGCAAGGTGCTTGCAAGGCGTAGGCAAAAAGGCAGAAAGAGGCTTTCTTATTAGGCTTTAAAAGAGAGGTTCTATTTAATTTATGAAGCGCACAACTTCTCTTAATCAAAATAGATTTTTTAAAAGAGTTTACTACAAAGGGGCAGTTCAGTCATCGCCTTTGCTGGTAATATATATGCTAAAAAACAACACAAACAAAAATAGAATAGGAATAACAGTAAGCAAAAAAATCGGCAAAGCTGTGGTGCGAAACCGTGCAAAAAGGGTAATTAAAGCAGCATATTCGGAGCTAGAGCTTGGCTTGCCGGTTGGGTTTGATTTTGTGTTTGTGGCCAGGTTTAAAACTGCTGGGTCAAAGAGTACACAAATAAAAAGGATAATGCAAAAAAAAATAAAGGTGTTGGCTGGCATATGAAGCAGATTGCTTTATTGTTTATTAAATTTTATATGAAATTTATATCGCCGGCAAAAAGAAGTTGCTGTAAATTCGTTCCAACATGTTCTGCCTATGCATACCAAGCTATTGAACGCTTTGGAATAGCAAAAGGCAGTTTTTTAGCTTTTTGCCGTATTCTGCGGTGTAATCCGTTCTCTAAGGGAGGGCTTGACCCCGTGCCGCAAAAAAATCAAAAAAAGTGAGGGCTTATGTTTAATATCTTTAAATCGTTGTATATTCCATTTAGCATTATTATGCGCTGGTGTTATAAAATTGTTCCAAACTACGGCGCAGCTTTAATTTTGTTTGCAATAATAACAAAAATACTCATGGTACCGTTTTCTATAAAGCAGCAGAAAAATACTATAAAAACTTTAATTAATCAGAAAAAGATGCAGCCCAAATTAGACAAACTCAAAGTAAAATGTGGTAAGAATAAAGAGCTTTATAATAACGAAATGATGAAGCTTTATCAAGAAGAGGGTGTTAACCCTCTTGCAAATGCAAGTTCGGGTTGTTTGCTGCCTATTATTCAAGTTATTATTATGTTTGGTCTGTTTGGTGTAGTTTATGCTCCGGCAAGTTATATTTTAAAAATCCCTGCCGAAACAATAAACGCAGGTATGAACATAACTAAAGATCTGCAAAGTTTAGGGCCCAGAACAAGATATATGGAACTTATTTTTATTTCTGCACTAAAACAAAATCCAGGGGCTTTTTCTAGCTTAGGGCAAGGGTATGTGGATTCCATTGTGAATTTTAACACAACTCTTTTTGGAATAGATTTTGCAACTGTACCAAAACTAGGCTTTAATGTAATGATGGTCTTGCCGATTTTAGCTGTTTTAATTCAAATTTTATCTATATTCCAAGTTAATAAACACAACGTAGTAATAACAAACGACCCAGCACAAGAAAAAATAATGAAGATAATGCCGTTTGCACCAACAATACTGTTATCTTATATCTATTTTTATATGCCAAGTGGAATTGCATTTTATTTTGTGGTTTCAGGTATACTTTCTATGATTCAAACAGAGATACTCTACAAATTTTATGACCCTAAAAAAGCTCTAGAAGAATTTGAGCAGCAGCAAAAAGAAGAAAGAAAGAGACAAAGAGAGGAAAAACAGGAACTTAAACAGCAGCTAAAAAACGGAGCAGAAATTTCTGAAGAAAAAAAGAAAACAATATCGAAGAGTGAATATAACCGTCAGAGGATTAACGAGGCACGAAAAAGAATAGAAGAAAAATATGGTGAAAAACCTACAGAAGATTAAGAGTTTGGAGGGGTTTTTAGCTTGATGAAAGAGGTTATTAAAGAGGCAAAAAGTGTTGACGAGGCCATAACTTTAGCGTGTGAAGAGTTAAAAATTACAAAAGATGAAATTACTTTTGAAATTTTAGAGCTGCCCAAAAAAGGAATATTTGGTTTTAGAAACACTATGGCAAAGGTAAAAGTTGCTTTAATGAATGAAAACAGTTTGCAAGATAATAGAAAAAGCCAAGAGAAAAAAGAAATAATAAGAGAAGAAGATGCTCAGATCTTAGCAAATAAACTTGAAGCTTACCTAAAAAATATTCTAATAAATTTTGGCCTAAAAAGTTTAAACATGGAATCGAATCTCAGCGGAGAAGGTATTTTAAATTTAAAAATTCAATGTAACAACGATTTTAGTCTACTAGAAGAAGATAGTTTTATTATAGCTTTGCAACGTTTGGGCAATACTTATCTTAGTAAGATGAGCAAAGAGGTTAATATGCCTAAGCTCGCTGTGCATATAAATGATGTGCTAGAGAAGCAAAAAGAAAAGCTAGTAGAGCTTGCTGAAAATATGGCTAATGTTGTAAAAAAGACGGGAAATAAAGCCACCATGGAGCCGATGAACAGCTATGAACGAATGATTGTTCACAATACAATTTCGCAGATTGATGGAGTGGAATCGAGCTCTATTGGCGAGGGCAAGAATCGTAGAGTGGTTTTATTCTGCAGCAGTGAAAAGTAATTTTAAAGCTTAAAATGAGCAACTTTATGAATACATAAAGTTGCTCATTTTTGTTGAAAAGCTAGATCTGTGAAAGACTAATTTTTTAAAATTAATTTCAACAAAACGGCAAAATTTTACGAACAAAAAAGTTATTAACATTTGTTCCACGTGGAACAAAATAAAAAAATGTTTTAATAAAGCCGCAAACCCCACTTTTTTTTGTACTTTTTTGAAAATTAGTAAAAAATAAATCCTCCGTAAAACGGAGGATTTATTTTTAAACTTATAACACATGATGGAAAACCTTATTGTATATCTGACCAGCTTATTAAGGTATCTTTTTTTATATTATGTGTTGCGTATTTACCAATAATGTTTGACATCATGTAAGAGGGTATACCGGTACCGGGGCGTTTAGACCAGATCATTTTGGGAGTGATTTTAGCACCAGCTTTAATATCGCAAATAGATACAACGCTTCTAAAAGCCCAATCTCGAATTTCTTTTTCGTTAGCATTTAATTTTTTCTCGTTACCAAGAGAAAGCTCAATTTTTCGTATGCCGTCAACCAACATGTGCATATCGTGAAAATCAATAGAAACAGTTTGATCTGGGCAGATTGTATTTTTATTGAGTGTTACATGCTTTTCTATAATACTAGCGCCCAAAGCAACTGCGGCAAAACAGGTGTAAAGATCTGGTGTGTGATCTGAATGGCCAATTACTGCATTTGGGAACATTTGTATCATTTTATCTAGCACTTTTAAGTTTATATCTTCATACTTTGCAGGGTATTCTGATGTACAGTTAGTTAATGCAAAGTCTATACCATATTCAGAAATTAAATCATAAGTACGTTTAATTTCTGAATATGTAGACATACCGGTAGATATTATCATTGGCTTGCCGAATTTAGCGATTTTAGCAAGGGTAGGTAGGTCAGTCATCTCACCAGAGCCGATTTTGAATGCTTCTACCCCAATGCTGTTTAATTCTTCTGCGGCTTTAAAAGAAAAAGGAGTGCAAAGATATATTATTCCTATACCATCGCAATAGCTTTTTAGCTTTTTGTGATCCTGAATTTTTAGAGCATGTTTTTGTAAAAATTCATAAAGAGGGGGACTTTGATCCCAAAAGATGGAGTACCTTAGCCAAGTAAGGAATAAAAAAGCGGGAAACTCTTAGCCTTTGTAGTAAGAAATAAAAAAGCGGGAATACCTTAGCCTTAAGTAAGGAATAAAAAAGAGTGGAGAGCAATCTCCACTTTTTGTTTTTGGAGATAATACTATGGATAAAATGATTAAACTTGTTTATGTCGAAAGTAAATACATACAATATTTGTATAATTTTGATAAAAAGGTTATGTCAAAAAAGGCCTTATCTTGGCATTTTATTCATGGTTAAAGGTCATAAATACTATGCTCCACTCACCCACCCAAAAGAAAAATTTTTAAGTATGAAAAATACTGAAGATTTTATGAAAATTGCTGGTGGATTATATGGTGCAATAAATTTCAATAATATGATACCTGTTGTTGACAGCGCCATTATTCCAATTAAAGTTAGAGAAGTTACCGATTGGAAATATAAACTATTGCTAATCAATCAAATAGAATTTTTTAATGAACATGATACTGAAATAATTAACAAAGCAACAAAACT
>JBJEZM010000093.1:0-2365 GCA_051887395.1 Oscillospiraceae bacterium
ATTTTTCTTTTGCTTTTGCATCCGTATTTGAGCTTTTTTGTTTTAACATTCTAGTTAACTTTTTATACGCCTCATTAGAAGCTTGCATGGCTTTTAAAAACACCTCTTTAGCTTCTTCATCTCTTTCAATGCTAGGCGGCATAACAAACAAAAAATCTTCTTTGTCCACATACCGCTGGCTTTGCACATTAAACGACGCTATTCTATGCCTGGTTAATTGCGCTAAACATATCCTAGATATACCTTCAACTCCAAATGTAAAAGATACATGTTCAAGCGGACTTTCGTGCCCAATTTCTCTTAACATCTCCACAAACTTTCCTGCATCTTTAGAGTCAACCTCTTCTTTTAAATCTTGCATATCCTTGCCAGAATAACACAATTTAGCTGCCATTGCCACAACATTTTGCGGTTTTGCCGTATATTCAATCAAACTAACATTTAACATACACTTTTCCCTCAACTAACTGTATTTTTTTATATTTGCTTTAACATTCGCAATTGTTTCCGCTAGTTTTTCTTTTTGTTCGGTATAATTATCTATTACCGCTTTTGGTGCTTTGTTCAAAAACCCTGGGTTGCTTAACCTTTCTTTCAGCACCAAATATTCTTTATTTAAAGCTTTAAGCTCTAGTTCAAGTTTTGCTAATTCTTTCTCCTTGTCAATACTTTCTGTAGCATATACAAACACCCTAGCGGAATCTGTTGTTGCTGCAACTGCACCGTCTGTATCTGCCGGTTCATCTTCTGTAAAAATAACACTTTTTGCCTTGCACAACTGGGTTATAAAACCTGCGTTTTCTCTAATCACATTTTCTGCTGTAATTATACAAATATCAACCTTCTGCCCTTCTGTAACCTTTGCCTGCGCCCTGGCGTTTCTAGTTGCTTTAACAACCGCAATTAATTTTTCAAATTCCTCGGCTTCCGTTTTAAAGTCATCTGCTCTAAAGTTAACACCCCAGGTTTCCAGCATAATACTTTTGCCCTTGTGCGGTAAAGCCTGCCAAATTTCTTCTGTAATAAACGGCATAAAAGGGTGCAATGCTTTAAGAATTTCTTTTATCACATTAACCAGCACACAGCACACCGTTTCTTCGTGATTTTTAAGCCTTAACTTTGCTAGCTCTATATACCAATCGCAAAACAAATCCCAGCTAAAATCATAAATCTTCTGCAGAGCTATTCCAAACTCAAACGCTTCAATATTTGCCGTAACCTCTTTAACCATATTACACAAACGAACAGTAATCCACTTATCTTCAATTTGCAATGATTTTTGGTCTAACTCTTCATAACCTTCAGTATCAGAGATATTCATCAGCACAAAGCGCGCTGCATTCCAAATTTTATTGGCAAAATTTCTAGCCAGCATAATTTTATCGTCAGAAAATCTTATATCGTTCCCCGGGCTATTACCAATAACTAAAGACATCCTCAATACATCTGCGCCACTCTGTTTAATCACCTGCAACGGGTCTACACCATTACCTAAAGATTTAGACATCTTCCTACCCTGTGCGTCGCGAACCAAGCCATGAATATACACATATTCAAACGGGATCTCCTTCATCTGGTCTAGTGACACAAAGGCCATTCTTACAACCCAAAAAAATATAATATCATAAGCTGTAACCAATGTGTTTGTTGGAAAGAAATTTTTTAACATGTTTGTTTGTTGCGGCCACCCCATTGTAGAAAACGGCCATAAAGCCGAAGAAAACCATGTATCTAATGTATCTTCCTCTTGCCGTATTTTAGCGCTCTGGCAATTCGGGCACGTTTTTGGTACCCCTTCACTAACCAGCATTTGGCCGCATTGCTCACAATAATACGCTGGAATTCTATGCCCCCACCAAAGCTGCCTAGAAATACACCAATCTTTAATATTTTCTAACCAATGCAGGTATATTTTAGAAAATCTGTCTGGCACAAATTTAATCTTTTTTTGAACAACTGCAGCAATTGCAGGCTGCGCTAACGGTTTCATCTTAACAAACCATTGTTTAGAAACCAGCGGTTCAATAACATTACTACACCTATAGCATATCCCCACATTATGTTCAATTTCTTCTATTTTAACAAGCGCACCTTCTGCTTTAAGATCCTCAATTATCTGCCTCCTCGCTTCTAGCATCGTAAGCCCTACATATTTTGCGCCGTTTTCGTTTGTTCTGCCGTCTTCTGTCATAATCTTAATAATTTTAAGGTTATGCCGCTGCCCTACTTCAAAATCGTTAGGGTCGTGTGCCGGTGTTATTTTAACTGCTCCTGTGCCAAACTCCATCTCTACATATTCATCTGCCACAATCGGTATCTCTCTCTTTAACAGCGGCAAGATTGCCGTTTTGCCAACTAAATCTGC
>JBJEZM010000094.1:0-2361 GCA_051887395.1 Oscillospiraceae bacterium
GAACAGACTCTTTAAGAATTTCAGAAGAAGCTAAAACAGCAGCTAAAGAATATATAAAAAAAACCTATGGTGAACAATATGTAGGCTACGAAAAAAAGCTCAAAAAAAACTCGAATGTCCAAGATGCACATGAGGCCATCAGACCAACAAACCTAAACATTTTGCCAGAATCCGTGGAGCAAGACTTAACAAAAGACCAGTATAAACTTTATAAATTAATTTGGGAAAGATTTATAGCAAGCCGAATGGCGGATGCAGTTTACGCTATTACCTCGGCCACGATTAAAGCGGGAACTTATACTTTTTCGGCATCTGGCAGCAGGGTGAGCTTTTTGGGCTACACAGCGGTTTATAATAGCAGTAAAGAACAAGATGAACAAAAAGAATTACCGGAATTAGAGGTGGGTGAAAAACTTAGCGTTAAAAAAATAGAGCCACTGCAACACTTTACTCAACCACCTGCCAGATTCACAGAGGCATCTTTAATCAAAGCACTGGAAGAAAAAGGCATCGGTAGACCTAGTACATACGCACCTACAATTTCAACAATCATGGCGCGGGAATATGTGATCAAAGAGGGTAAAAGCTTAAGACCAACAGACCTAGGAGAGATTATAAACGGAATCCTTGAGGAATACTTTAAAAATATTGTAGATGAAAATTTCACAGCAAATATGGAAACAGGCCTAGATTCAATCAGCTTAGGCAAACTGGATATGGTTGTGCTGCTTAAGGAATTTTATGGCGATTTTGAAAAAACACTAAAGAATGCAGAAGAGAATATGGATCCGCAAAAAATAGAGGTACCGAGTGAACAAACTGACGAGATTTGCGAGGTTTGCGGAGCCCATATGAAGGTGAAGTTCGGCAAATTTGGCAAATTTTTAGCATGCGAAAGATACCCCGAATGCACGAATACAAAAAAATTTATCAAACCAAGCGTGGGAATATGTAGTAAATGCGGTAGCAAAATTTTAATAAAAAAATCAAAAACAGGCCGCACATATTACGGATGCGAAAACAACCCAACCTGCGATTTCATGACATGGGATATTCCAATTGCAGATACTTGCCCAAAATGCGGAGTAACATTGTTTAGAACAAAAGGTAAAAAGAATAAAATAATCTGCCGAACAGAAAATTGCGGCTATATAAAAGAGGGCAACAATGAATAAAGTAACAATAATTGGTGCAGGCCTTGCGGGCTGCGAAGCAGCATTAGCACTGGCTAAACACAATATTCAGGTGGACTTAATAGACATCAAGCCAAAAAGCTTTACACCAGTGCATAAAAATCCAAATTTTGCTGAATTAGTTTGCTCCAATTCACTCAAATCTCAAAGGCTAGAAACTGCATCTGGCCTGCTAAAAGCAGAGATGAAAATACTTGGTTCAGCAGTCATAGAGGCAGCGGAGGCAACAAAAGTCCCGGCGGGCGACGCATTGGCCGTAGAGCGAGATAACTTTTCGGAATATGTTAGTAGTAAAATTCGTCAAAATAAAAACATTAATATCATCACCAAAGAGATAACAGAAATCTCACAAGACGATGGCTTTTACATAATAGCAACTGGGCCACTCACAAGTAACAGTTTAGCTAAAAACATAGAGGCATTTTTCGGCAATAAAACTTTAAGCTTTTTCGATGCGGCAGCACCAATTGTAGATGGCGAAAGCCTAGATTATAATAAAGTTTTCTGGGCATCACGCTATGACAGAGGCGAAGCAGATTACCTTAACAGCTGCTTAACTAAAGCGGAATATGATAGATTTTATAACGAACTAATCAATGCAGAAACTGTAAAGCTAAAAGACTTCGAGCAAACTGAATTCAAAGTATTTTCGGGTTGCATGCCGGTAGAGACCATAGCTAAAAGCGGTTATAATTCTTTGCGTTTTGGCCCACTAAAGCCGGTGGGTATTTCAAATCACAACAGCATAGAAAAACCGTTTGCCGTGGTACAACTGCGCAAAGAAAATAACGAAGGCACACTGTTTAACTTAGTAGGCTTTCAAACAAACCTAAAATGGAACGAACAAAAAAGGGTGTTCAGGCTTATTCCGGGACTAAAGGAAGCGGAGTTTATGCGTTATGGGGTTATGCATCGCAACACATTTATAAATAGCCCAAAACTGCTAGATAATTGCTTTAGAAGCCGCGAACATAAAAATTTATTTTTTGTCGGGCAACTCACGGGAGTAGAGGGCTATTTAGAGTCGGCGGCAAGCGGGCTTTTTGTCGGTTTAAACCTTGTAAGAATGCTGTGTGGCAAAAAGCTCCAACCATTAGAACCTTGCAGTATGATAGGAGCTTTGGCCAATTACATAAGCTGCGAGGCTAATGCGGATAACTTTCAACCA
>JBJEZM010000095.1:0-2330 GCA_051887395.1 Oscillospiraceae bacterium
ATTAAAATCATTGTTTTCATAACTAGATACTGTTTCTTCCGAACCTAAAAGATAATCTGTTGAGACGCCAAATAACTTGCAAATAACTAATAGTGTCTTATGATCTGGTTCGCGTCTACCTTGTTCATACATGCCTATTGTACTTGTTGAAACTCCCAGTTGTTTTGCCAGTTGACTTTGAGTCAGCCCGTATTGTTGACGCAAAACCTTTAGCCTTGTGCTAAACATTATCTTCCTTCTTTCTTCTCAATAAATAATATATTTGCCCACTTAAATAATACCACAATTTGATTAACTTGACAATTGTTAAAATTCTTGCAAATTTAATATATATTTATGTGTAAACAGCTGATTTTTGTATGCTTTGTTAACATTTAACACTAAATATGTGAAAATATTAATTGTATCGCACGCAATTAGTTTGTGATATTAAATCCATACAAAGGTGGAATTGATATGTCTATATTAAAATTAAAAAATGAATATCTTGAAGCTGCTGCAAATTTACGCGACCGTGTAGCGTTGCTAACAGAGCAATACAAACAAGCTAGCCACAAAGAGCAATCTACACTAAGGCGCAGAATTGCCTGCCTTTATACAGAGATAAGAGAATTAATTAGTACTGCAAACAGTATAGATGTTTATTGTTCAAAAAAGCTATTATGGAGGTGTAAAATGGCAACAAAAATATCTCTTTATAATGATAAATGGATAGAACAGATAACTTATCAAAAATCTCTTGAAGAATATGGTGAAAGTAACACCAAATTGGTTAATAACCTTAAAAAAATTCTTAAGTGTGCAATTAAAAATGAATTAACAGAAAAACAAAAAAAATATACTACAGTTGTATTATTATGGTGAATACAATATGGAGCAAATTGCAAAAAATATTCCGTAAATCAATCTACAATATGCCGCCATATTCATAACGCTATGAAAAAAATTGAACATTCCTATGAAGTATGTAAAGTTGCTACAAAATTGTTAATTTTCAAAAAATCTTTGAACGCTTCCTCCTTCCCCTCAGGATTTCTTAACAATGCCGCTGGATGAAATGTACCAACAATATATCTGTTATTAATTTGAAAAAACTGGCCATGATCTTTAGTTACCCTAAAATTAGGACTAATTAAACTCATGGCTGCAATTCTACCCACACATACAATTAACTTAGGATTTATTAATTCTATTTGTTTATCCAAAAACTTTCTGCATGCTTTCTGCTGGTCTGGTGTAGGATCTGCATTGTTAGGCGGTCTGCATTTAATTATATTCGTTATAAATATATTTTTATCTCTAAATAAATCAATAGCTGCAAGCATTTTATCTAAAAGCTTACCAGAACGGCCCACAAACGGTAGCCCTTGCTCATCTTCTGTGCGCCCTGGCGCTTCGCCCACAAATAATAAATTGGTGTTTATTGTTCCCATTCCAAATACCGTGTTTGTTCGCATTTTACATAGTTCGCACGCATTGCAAGATTTTACCTCTTTACGAAGTTCTTCTAATCTTAAATTATTCAAATTAATCACCATACTTTTATTCTAATGTTTGTAAAAATAACAGTCTATCATTTGTTTTTAGCTTATATTTACCTATATCTTTAATTAATAAAATACTGCCATCATTATGTGCTATTCCTATAAGCTGTCCTTCCTCTTCATAGCGCAATTTTAAATAATCTAAGTTTGTATGCTTTTCATTCGTTTTTAAAGCTATAAATTTAAACCTAGAGCGTTCAAAAGCCTGCCGCACCCCATCATCTATGTTTGCCTCCATTAAACGAGCCTCAATTTCATTCACCACTAAACTTGTTGTAGAAATCGTGTCAAATCCCAAACTCGCAAAAACTCCACTGCGCATAGGGTCTTGAATCCTAGCTAGCACTTTATCCACTTTTAAAATTTCTTTTGCCATTTGAGCTACCATAGCATTAATATTATCATCACTCGTAACCGCCACAACGGCATCGCATTGTTCTATGCCTGCTTTTTTTAAAACAGACATATCAATTGGCACCCCCACGGTCAACATACCTGCAAAGGTAGCATCCAGTCGTTCAAAACTCGCTTCGTTCCTATCCACAACAGAGACAGCATGCCCTTGCTTAAACAAAGAGTTTGCAAGTTGAGCCCCTGTGCCACCGCAACCAACAACTAAAATGTTCAAAAGTCTTCCCCCTTCCCTATAGCAATATCCAATAATCTAACCGCCAATGTTTTATTGCCTTCTTTTATTAAGTTTCTAATTAAACTTGAACTAATTATTTGATGTCCGATTTTTAATAACGGCACACTAATAACTTTAATATCATAACTAACATCTTT
>JBJEZM010000096.1:0-8945 GCA_051887395.1 Oscillospiraceae bacterium
TAGCAGGAACAGATGGATATAAAAGCGGCACAGCAACGGGACATTTTGATATTAAGCAAAAAATGCACGTTACGCTAACGAGGACAGAAGCCTCCGCAATTATTAGCACCAAAGTATTAACAAATGTTGATGATATAACCTTAAGTGTAGACAGCACGGATTTAATTTATGCTGGCAACGGATTGTTTAGAACAGAGAGCTTAACTGTGGGGGAGCATACTGTAAAGGTAGCCGTTGGAGAAAATAATCCTGATCTTTTACAAGGGGAAAAACATACAAGATAAATAACGATGCAAATAATCCTTCTAGTGCAGAAAAGCTATACAAAGTGAAGTTGGGGAATTTTGAGGGTAAACCTGATATTTTTAGTGGTAATGGCGGCGAAGCAGGCTGTAAATGGAATATAATAACATGCAAAACCGTACTTTGCTGTAAGCTAGACCCGGGTCATAAATTATCTAGAGTTTTGAAGGCTGAAAATGGCACAATCAGTGCAGGCTTTGAAAAGGATGGATATAAATAGAAGGCGTCTTATCAGGAATTCAAATTAAAATTTTAACGTTTATGGTTCAATCATATCTATATTTATGCATTAAAACAGCACCTCGAATAGCCGAGGCGCTGTTTTGTGGTTGTTATAGTAAGTTGTTATTCACTTAATTCAGGTTTTTTATTTGCAAAGAGCACAGCAGTGATGATAACAATAGTTGCAACTCCCAAGAAGCCTGCAAAACACACAGGCGAAGCAAGGCCAGTTAAAACGCCGCCTGTTACCATAATTAAAGCACCGATAATTGCAAGCACAGGGCAAATATACCCCTTAAAGAAGCTCTTGATTTGTTTTGATTTTTTGAGCTTTATAACTTGAATATACAATACAATATAGAATAAAAAGCAGGTAGCAATTGCAAATTCAGAGAAATCGAAAGAAAGTGGAATGAACTCGAATTTTTTAAGTGAGTAATTAACCAAAGAAAAAATTACTGCTAAACAGAAAACCAGCACAAAAGAAGCTTTAGAGGCGCACATATTTTTAGGCGTTTTAAAACGCTTTTCTGCGGGGAAAACGTGCCTTATAGCTAAGGCCTCTGGTGCTCTAAGTGAACCCATTAAATTGCCGTTTAAAGTGCCTAAAACTGATGCAATAATTAATGTTAATATAATTTTTGCGCCATTAAAGCCCAGTAATTTTTCTGCTGCAATGTTTAAATGAGCGTTGCCGTTTGCTATAATAGTGTCTGTTCCAAGGTATATGCAGATACCGATAAAGTATGTGATGTATGTCAGCAGAACAATTAATGGAGCAAGAGTAAATGCAAGAGGAATATTCTTTTTTGGGTTTTTAATTTCGTGTGTTATTGTAGTTGCAACAATCCAGCCGTCGAAAGCAAAAGCAATAGGGCTTACTGCAGCCAACCAAAAAGTAGAATGGCACGCGGTAGAAAAGTCCGATAGATGAATATCTGACGGGTTGCCAAACACAAAACCAGCAATTGCAAAAAGCAGAAGCGGAATAAATTTTGCAATGGCGGAAAAACTCTGGAATCTGCCGCCGAAGTTAGGGAACAGATTAAATAGCAACAAACCTAAAAAGAAGCAGCCACCCACCAAATAGTGATGTTCTAGTGAAGGAGCGATGCCAAACAGCTGGCATGCAAATGTGCCGCAAACATAAGTTACAGTGCTAATTACTGCGGGGAAAGATATTAATAAGTTTATCCAGCCTATTATGCTAGAGAATTGTTTGTTAACAAAAACATCCGCATATGCAATAACGCCACCAATTTTATCTGTTCTTGTAGCAAGTTCAGATATACTGAGGCAACCGAACACAATGCTAAGCCCCGCGATACAAAAAGCGAGTAAACCTAAAAGTATGCTCCCGTTAGTAGCTGTTATTACGTTATCGCTTTTAAAAAATATTCCAGAACCAATAACTATTCCCAAAACCATAGTTATTGTAGAAAAAAGACCGAATCGTCTTTGCTCTGTGTTTTCTGTCATAAAGAATCAACCCTTTCTGTAATATAAAATTTACCATATTCTTTTAGATGAAAAATAAGTATGATTTGAGAATAGAGAACGTTAAAATGAGGGAGACAATAAGAAAATTATAACACATATTATGGCAATTTGGCAAGGTGAATTTTAAAAATTCACTATAAAATTACAAAAAACAATTAAATTAGCGACAAAATAATTTAAAATTATTGAAAAAGGCCAACTCTTTGAATTATAATCTTTGTTAGAAGGGAAATTAGGAAATAGCAAAACAAAAAACAAAGGAGTATATTTTATGGAATGGAAAAATAAAGCGATCTCTATTGCCTTGGTGGTAACAATGTTAGTGGGGAGCCTTTCGGGGTGTTCAACTAAAACCAAAGATGGCAGCGAAACGGCTAATTTTACAGGGAAATCTATAACTTGGCATTTATCATCGGAATCTAGCACATTAGATCCGCAGCTTAGCAGTTCTTTTGAAACGCATAAGGTATTGGGGCATTTGTTTGAAGGTCTTTATAGAGTTAAAGATATAGGAGCGGAGAAAGCATTGGTGGAATCTGAAGAGATTTCTAAAGATGGTTTAATTTATACTTTTAAATTAAAAGATGCAAAATGGAGTGACGGACAGCCAGTAAAAGCACAGGATTTTGAATTTGCTTGGAAAAGAGCAGTTTCACCAGAAATTGAGAATCAAGGGGTAAATTCTTTTGACGTTATTGAAAATGCGGAAGATATTTTAAATAAAAAGAAAAAACCAGAAACATTAGGAGTAAAGGCTTTAGATGATAAAACTTTGCAGGTGAAGTTGGTTAAGCCATCTCAGGGGTTTATTTGTATGTTGGCTTCGCCCGCATTTGGCCCGTTACGTAAAGATATTGTTGATAGTGAAGGTAAATGGGCAAACGATGAAAAGACTATTGTATCAAATGGTCCGTTTGTATTAAAAAAATGTGCACTTAATGAAGAAATAGTTTTAGAGAAAAATCCATATTATTATGATAAAGATAAAGTAAAGATAGACAGATTGATATTTAAAGTAATGACAAGTTTAGATTCGGCATATACAGCTTATAAACAAGGTAAAATTGATGCTATTAGTGATGTTACAGAAAATATAGCAAAAGATGCAATAAACACAGGTGAATATCATACCGAACCAAGCTTGGATACTTATATGTTAATATTTAATTTCAGCAATCCGGTTTTAAAAGATAAAAAAGTACGAAGAGCTTTGAGTTTAGCTATTGACCGTGAAAAGTTAGTTAAAGATGTACTTGGTAAAACAGGCGAAAGAGCAACAGCAACTTATATACCATTTGGATTTTTAAATTCGAAAGGTGAGGAGATAAGAAATATTATTGGAGAATATGGACGCAGTACCAGTGACGGAGATTTTGCAGAAGCTCGCGCATTGTTAGCAGAGGCTGGCTACCCAGAAGGTAAGAATATGCCCAAAATTGAATTGCTATGTAATGATAGCACGGCAAATAAAAAGATTATGAGCTATTTGCAAGAGGAGTGGAAAAAGAATTTAGGAGTAAAAGTTGATATTTCGGTTCGGGAATGGAATACTTATGAAACATTGTTAAATGAAAGGTCATTCCCTGGTATGTGCAGAGTTAGGTGGGGAGTAGATTACCCGGATGTTCTTGAACCGATAGAGATATTTAAAGACAATCCAAAATGTAAGAATCCAAAGGCAGAGTATCATAATAAAGAATATAACGATTTAGTTACTATTATAAAGACTACTTTGGGTGATGAACGCGATACAGCTATATATAAAGCCGAAAAGATGATAGAGGACGATTCAGTTTGTATACCGTTATTTTTTGGCACCAATTCCCTACTGGTTAAATCGAATATAACAGGTTGGCATTTGAATTGCATGGGATTAGTGTATTTTGGAGATGCGGATGTAAAGCAATAAAAAGACAAAAAAATTAAGTGTAGTAATCAACGATGGTTACTACACTTTTTTATTAAATTAGAAAATTTTACGCACAAAAAAGTTATTAACATTTGTTCCATGTGGAACAAAATAAAAAAATGTTTTAACAAAGTCGTGAATTTTACTTTTTTTGTACTTTTTGAAATTTTGGTAGATTAAAAAATCCCCAGCTCTATGGAGGATTTTTATTTGAATTTATAAAACTGCAAACGCCGATTTTTATTTTTTGAGAATAGCAAAATGTGGATCTTTAGGCTGTAACTCTAAGTAAGATAAACATTTGTTAACTAACTCTTGAGTTTTTAATTTAATTTTATTAGCTAGTTCTTCAGAAATCGAGCGTTTTGAATTTAAACCAGAAAGTATTACAAAAGCACTAACAATATTAGCAGATTGTTCATGTAAAGTTTCTGTGGTTACATTTAAGCCAAAAGAAAGGTAAGCTTGTTTTATAAGGTCATCATAAAGTACTAACGATTCTTTTTTTATTGAACTATAGTTATCTAAAATTGATGTTGCGATTTTAGTAGAAGCAATCTCAATGATTTTGCCAAAGCTGCCCAAATTGAAGGCAATTTCATCTGAATTGAATTTAACTAAAAGGTCATCATAAATAAAACTGTTTTCTTGCACGCAAAAGTTATAATCTAAAAAGCCACAATTCAAAACATATAAACTAAAGTCAGCTAGATATTGCAGTTTACTAGTTTTTTTATTAAAACCTTTAGTTTGAGTACCAAAAATATCATCTAAAAACCTTCTAGCTATACTATCTTGAAATGCATGCATTGCAAAGCTCAGCGCAAACCTTGGTACACTCGGCTAATTTTGCGGCAAATTCTTTGCTGTCTGAATCTAGGTGTCCTTTACGATTTTTATGTATTTCTTTATCGAACTTAAAATAACCAATATCTGCATAAACCAAGCTGGCAAGAAATGCATCCTTTTCTTTTTGCAAAAGCTCTAGCTTTGATTCTGCTATTATTTTTTTGCCCAAATTAAAATGTGTGTTACCAAAGAATGCACTCACCTCGCTACAAGATATTTGAAAAAGAGTGAACACAACATGGATAAGTTTTTTGCCAAATTTCATTTTCAATAACTCATAATTTTTATGTTTGAGTGTTTTGTGTGGAATTTAAAATAGCGTGCAATACAAATGCGCATTCTAAACGCTTTTTTTGTAGCTGGCAGTTAATTTTATATGGCTGGAGTATATTACGTTCGAATTTTAAATTATTAGCGTTACATCCGCCGCTGCAATAATATTTAGCCCAACATTCATTGCAGCCGTTTTTTGAATAAATATTAATGTTGGCAAACTGTGTTTGCTTGTCGGTCTGAAAAGTACCGTCTATAACATTACCCATTATATATTCTGGCGCACAAACAAACTGATGGCATGGGTAAATATCTCCGCTGGGAGTTACTGCTATATATTCTATGCCGGCGCCACACCCTTTTATACGTTTAGAAAGGCAAGGCGCATGCTGCGAGTTAACAGAAAAGTGAAAGAAGTTGAAATATTTTTTTTGTTTTGCTCTCTCTATAATTTTATTCATAAGGGTTTCATATTCACTGCAAATACGTGCTAAAGAGGCTTCATCTATTGCATATGGTAAGTGCTGGTCAAGTGCTGCAGGTTCAATGGAAATCTGATCGAAACCAAGGTTAGCAAGGTGTAGAACATCGTTTGTAAAGTCTAGATTGTTTTTAGTGAACGTACCACGCACATAGTAGTTTTTAAACCCTCTTTTAGTTACTAGTTCTTTAAATTTAGGCAGAATAATATCATAAGAGCCCAGGCCGTTTGGTGTGATGCGCATATAGTCATTCACAGCTTTGCGGCCATCTATAGAGAGCACAACGTTAGCCATCTCTTTATTTATAAAATCTATTTTATGTGAATCTAAATTTATGCCGTTTGTGGTTATGGTAAAACGGAATTTTTTATTATTTTGCTTTTCCAAGCTTCTGGCATAATCAACAATACCTTCAACCACCTCAAAATTGAGCGATGGCTCTCCGCCAAAAAAATCCACCTCTAGGTTTTTACGATTTAAAGAGCGCTTAACTAAAAAGTTAATTGCACGTTGGCCAACTTCAAGCGGCATATTTTCGCGCCTGCCGCCAAAATTGCCAGTGGATGCAAAACAATATCGGCATCGCAGATTACAATCGTGCGAGATATGGAGGCACGCAGATTTTATTGGAATAGACTCGTTTGCAGAGAAAGAAGCATTTGGTTTAACCTCTTTAGAAAATAACGTATTAGCTTCATATAATTTAACTATTTCGCTATATGCTTCTTTAATTTCTTCTAATGGGTAGTCTAAATTTAAAACTAACTCTTGTGGTATCTCTTTAGTAAGTGGTGGTTCTAAAAAATCTAATATGTCGTAAACAATTTTATCTATAATATGCACGCTACCGCTGTTGGCATCAACAGCAATATATATTCCGTTTAAACAGTATTTATGTATCATAAATTAATGTTCGCCGCCTTTTTGTTTGTTATATATTTTGCTACAACAATAGTTAAAATTAATAATATAAAGCATAAACTCCAAATTAATAACACATTGCTGCAAAAACCGGCAATTAAATAGCCAACGCAAGAGACCAAAGCTGCAGTGATTGCATACGGCATCTGTGAATAAACATGCTCTAAATAATTGCAGCCTGCTCCTGTGGCGGCTAGAACTGTAGTGTCTGAAATTGGAGAAACATGATCGCCAAAAACACTACCTGCTAGTGTTGCAGATATAGAAACTATCAAAATATGTTCTGACATACCGCTGCACAAGGTTATTACAAGAGGAATAAATATTCCGAACGTGCCCCAAGAAGTGCCGGTGGCAAAAGAGAGTACACAAGATATAGCAAACATTACAATTGGGAACAGTTGCGTGGGAATTGCAGAACTTAAAGTGGCTTTTAAAAAAGTTCCGGTATTTAAATAATCTGAGCTGCAAATACAGCCCATTGCCCAAGCAAGAATTAAAATTAAAAAAGCAACCAACATTGTTTTAACTCCGGCAATAATGCCTGCCATAAAATTTCTAAAACCAACAATACGCTTTGGCACTAAAAGTAAGAATGCAGAAACTAAAGCTAAAAAACTGCCTATCACTAAAGATTCGCCAACATTAGAAATCTCTAGTGCTCTAAACAGCGAGACGTTGCCGTCAAAAAAAGTACCTGTTTTTAACATACAAAAAAAGGTAGAAACAACTAAAATAATTATCGGCATAATCATATATATTGCTTTGCCATGCTCGTTTATAGGCAAACCCTCTATTGTGGCCGGTTCCTCTTCATCTTTTGTGTTGTTAGACGGTTTGGTTTGGTTTGAAGCAGCAAGTTCAAGCTTTGCCATTTTGCCGAATTCAAATTTATTTACAGAGAAAATTAAAACGAGAGCAATTGTAAATATTGAATAGAAATTGTATGGGATTGTACATATAAAAAGCCCCATGGAATTTTGTATCCCGTTTTCTGAAAGCAAAGAAATTATAGCGGCAGACCAGCTAGAAATTGGCATAATTACACAGATTGGTGCGGCGGTAGCGTCTAAAAGGTAGGCAAGTTTAGCATTAGAAACTTTATGCCTTTGGGTAACAGGCTTCATTATAACACTAGAGGCTAAAAAGTGGAAATAATCATCTACGCTAAAAAATAGACCTAAAAAACAGGTGATTAATTGCGCTTTAGATTTACTTTTGATTTTTTTAGCAGCCCAGTCACCATAAGCTTTTGCGCCGCCAGACATTGTTAAGATTACAACTAAAGCACCGAGCAATGCCAAAAAGATAAGGATATTCAATTTACCAGGGTCTTTTGAGATCCCGACGATTATTGCGTCAAAAGTTGTTTTAATTGTGTTATATATATTAAAGTGTTCATATATAGATGCGCCAGCTAAAATGCCCACAAACAGTGAGAAAAGTACATCGTGTGTGGAGACAACAAACAGCATGGCAACAATTGGTGGCAATAAAGAAAGCACGCCATAGTCGGTTGAATTAGTGAACATGCCCATAAACATTCATTCCCCATTTTCTATTAATTTGTTATTTAAAATAAGCAATTTGTAATTAAGAATTTGCAGATTGCCTGATTAAAAAGTACCATATTTTTATATCACTGTCAAGCTGGAACTTACCTTGAGAAAAGAAAGTTAAGTTATGTAACAAATGAAGATTTTAAAAAAGTACAAAAAAAGTGAAATTTGCGGCTTTATTAAAACATTTTTTTAATTTTGTTCCACGTGGAACAAATGTTAATAACTTTTTTGTGCGTAAAAAACACCCCTCAAATAAAAGAATCGAGAAGTGTTTTTTAAAAATTATGGAGCGGATTACGAGACTCGAACTCGCCACACCCACCTTGGGAAGGTGGTGCTCTACCAGATGAGCTAAACCCGCAAGGCGCCATAAAATAGGCATTTTGGAGGCACCACCCGGATTTGAACCGGGGATAAAGGTTTTGCAGACCTCTGCCTTACCTCTTGGCGATGGTGCCATAAAAAAGAATTACGGTTAACAAAACCAGGCTAAAAACATAAACTTTAATTAATCTTCTTTAAAAACCAACTTGCCATCTTGGTAGTCGCATTCACCTTTGTTTGGCGGCAATGGCTTTTGCTGCGGGTCAGCCCGAAAATAATCGGCTAATTTAGGAAGTGGGGACTCAAAAATTATAACAAGCAAAAGTATAATTTTATAACAATTAGGATCATCTAACATTATTAAAATGCAAAAAATTAAATACACTAAATTTCCCCAAAACCTTTTATTTTTTAAAAAGTTTCCCCATAATACCACCATTTAGCCAAGCAAATTGTTTTTGTTTAGCGTGTTAACTGTTACGCCGTGCCCAATGGTGCTTATAATTTTGCTAGCGACCTTAATGAATTTGGAGCGGATTACGAGACTCGAACTCGCTACCTCCACCTTGGCAAGGTGGCGCTCTACCAGATGAGCTAAAC
>JBJEZM010000097.1:0-2267 GCA_051887395.1 Oscillospiraceae bacterium
AGCTTTTAGCATATAATAATCCTGCCCTAGCTTTGTTTTTTTATTGGATCGCGCGCAACTTCTGTAAAATATATACGAGATGTTTGATTGCTCCCCTTTGGATCATGATCAAATATGCCTGTTTTTCCTAAAAACAGTTCTTTTAATTCATATAAACATTTTAAATCAAACACTTCAAAGTCACGATTGAGGTCATTATCACATAGCATCACATTAAATGTATATACTTCTTCTGCCTTAAGCGGTCTGCGAATAAGTTTATTAATCAATTCTAAATCAGAATCAATATCTTGTATTATTATATTATTCTCCATAAACGTATCCTCTTTTACATAAAAATCCCAATTTCACTATTTTCGGTATTAATATCTAACAATAAAACTTTTCGTCCTTTTTCACTTAACTTTAATTTCCCCTCCTTCCCTAAACACATATTACAACAGCCCAGTGCAGTTGCTTCAATTGTTCCTTCGAATTTTGATTTAATATAACCTTTAACCTGCACGCTTGCTTCATGTTCAGTTGCGTTCACAACAATTCCAACAAACTTCTCATTTTCTTTAGCTGCAGCCACTTTCCCACTTTCAACAACATTAACTAATGTCCCTACTTCAAGTTTTTTATCGGATTCAAATGTTACTACTGTTTCTCCAATTCCTGTGAAAGAAACTCTCATTTTTAACTCTCTCCTTTTAATTTTTTTTGAACAACAATGTTCAATTTCAATCTGAAATTAATCTTAAAGTTGCATATTTGTATGCAACTTCATTTAATTTTATTTTAAATACACTTCAAAATTGCAAAAACAGTATAATTACTCTTGTAAAAATTAAAAATAAGATGTATAATAATAAATATTAAAAAGTCAAGCAGGATGAATGATAAAATGGTAAAATCCCGTGTTAAACCAAAGCAATTTAAACAAAAATTAATAAAGACCGTAGCCGTCATGTTCTGCATGGGGGTTGTTGTTTGCTGTATAATAGGTATGGTTTTTACTTTCTTTATAGCAAGTATGGTAAAAAATCGCCCTAATATAGATATTTCTAATTTAAATCTTAACTATACCACCATAATCTATGCTAACAACAAGCAAAATCAACCATATGAAGTTGAACGAATCCACAGTGTAGAAAATCGTATATGGGTGAACCTTGATGAAATACCAAGCTATATTGGTAACGCTGCTATTGCTGTTGAAGATCAACGTTTTATGCATCATCACGGTGTTGATTTTAAACGAACTATTTTTGCATTCCTAAACGAAATGTTTCACTTTGGTGGCGGGCGGCAAGGTGGTTCAACAATTACACAACAACTGATTAAAAATATCACCGGAGATAATAAAGTGCAAACCACACGCAAACTGCGTGAAATGATCTCTGCTCTTTACCTTGAAAAGCAAGCTACCAAAGAAGAAATTTTAGAAGCTTATCTTAATGTTGTATATTTTGGCAACAACACAAATGGAATAGAAGCAGCTGCTAATCTCTACTTTAACAAACATGCAAAAGATTTAACCTTGAAAGAAGCTGTGGCAATAGTAGCAATAACAAAATATCCCGTTCGTTACGACCTATTTACCCATCCCGAAAACAATAAAACTCGTCGTGAATACATATTGGCTAAGATGTTGGAATTCAATTTTATTACAAAAGATGAATACGACGAAGCAATCTCTGGCGAACTCATAGTAAGCAATCGTAACAACCCTCGCACAAACAATACGGCTATTAACAGCTATTTTGTAGATTATTTAATTAACGATGTAATAAACAGCCTTGTTGAAAAATATGGGTACACTCGCCAATATGCCACAAAACAAATTTATAGCGGCGGTTATCGTATTTATTCAACTATGGATGAGCATGTTCAAAATATATTGCAAGATAAATTTGAAAATTCATCTGCATTCTCTCGTGTCTTTGGCGGTAAAGGTGATGTTCAATCTGCTATGGTAGTGTTAGACAATAACGGCCATATTGTTGGTATCGTTGGCGGCAGAGGTCCTAAAACAATTAACCGTGGTCTTAACCGCGCAACCGATACAAAACGCCAACCAGGTTCTGCTATTAAGCCTATTGCCGTTTATGCCTTAGCGGTAGAAAAAAATGCACTTCACTACTCTTCTTTAGTAAAAGATTCCCCTCATCATAAATTGAACGATAAAGATTGGCCTAAAAATGCATATGGTTATTACCATGGTAATATGCTCCTGCCTGGCGCAATTTCTCAATCATCTAACGCTGTCGCCGTGAATGTTTGCG
>JBJEZM010000098.1:0-8717 GCA_051887395.1 Oscillospiraceae bacterium
AAAATCAAAAACTGCATAACTTTTTGTATTCGACCATTTTTCAATTCCTAAAGAGCCTGGGTTAATTGCTAATGTATTGCCAATCTTTCTCTTCATCTTGATGTGCGTATGCCCCAAAAATACAATATCATAACCTTTAAAAATATTTTCATCAATCTTTGTGTCTGCAAAAAGCCTTGTTTTTATCAAATCTCCCGGTATATTGTGAAACACTCCCACACGTTTTTTATTAATATTCAAATCTAACTCCCTAGGCGTATTCTTTAAAAAATCTATCACTTTTTCCGATAGATTACAATAACTTTTTCCTAATTTGGCAACAAGTTCACGTTGCACCTGTTTATTCTTTGTTGCCTCAATATACCAAACATCGTGGTTGCCCAAAACCGCACAAAAATTCTTTAAGCCCTTAAATACTTCAACAATCTGCTCTTGTTCACAAAAATACCCAGCAAGATCGCCGCAAAAAATATAGCCATCCACCTCCAAATTACCAGTTGCTTCAAGCATTTGTCGCAACGCCTTAAAATTGCCATGAATATCAGAAAAAACTACAAACTTCATATTAAAACCTTTCTATTTAAATATTAACATAATAAACTTTTTCCTGTCATCTCATACGGCTTTTTAATGCCTAAAAGTTCTAAAATAGTGGGTGCTATATCACAAAGCTTACCACATAGCTTTAACTTTTTTTCTGCCCCCACTAACACAAATGGCACCTTATTACAAGTATGAGCAGTAAACGGATCCCCTTGCTCATTCCGCATCTTTTCCGCATTGCCATGGTCTGCAGTAATAATTGCTACTGCTCCTATCTCCTCGGCTTTCTTTATAATCTTCCCCACACATTCATCTACAGCTTTTGCCGCCAAAACCGCCGCTTTAAAATTACCTGTGTGCCCTACCATATCACAATTAGCATAGTTTATTACAATTAATTTATAATCTTCGCGTTGCCGAGCATCAAAAACTGCCTCGGTAATTTCAAATGCGCTCATCTCCGGTTTTAAATCATAGGTTTTTACTTTAGGAGATTGAACGAAAATTCGGTCTTCTCCTTCAAACGGCTTTTCCACTCCGCCGTTAAAAAAATAAGTTACATGCGCATATTTTTCCGTCTCTGCTACTTTTAATTGTAAAAGCCCATTTTTAGCAACACATTCACTTAATCCATTTTTAGGTATTTCTTTTTCAAAAGCTATATGCTCGGCTTGTTTAACACCATAATCTGCCATACAAACAAAATAACTTGGCCTGGGGTCTAACCCACTAAAAAACATCTCTGTTAACTGCCGGGCTCGGTCTGCTCTAAAATTAAAAAACACAACTGAATCTTCGTTGCTCATAGGTTCATTATCAAAAATTAATGGCTTAACAAATTCATCTGTTTCACCAGATTTGTAACTAATATTTAGCTCTAATTCTGGGTTTTGACCCATCTTGCCATCCCGCTTTACAACAGCATCATAAGCCACCTTTATTCGTTCGGTGTGATTATCTCTATCCATTGCAAAATATCTGCCCACAAGCGTGGCAGCTTTGCCCGTCTTAAGTTCATTCATCTTACTTTGCAGCTTTTTTACAAAATCAATTCCACTTGTCGGTGGTGTATCTCTTCCATCCAAAAAACCGTGCACCTTCACTTTTTTAAGCCTAAATTGTTTTGCCATTTGCAACAATGCAAATAGGTGATCTATATGACTATGCACACCTCCATCCGAAACAAGACCCATAATATGCAAAGTTGAATTTTTATCTCTGCAATTTTTAAACGCATTAACTAAAACTTCCTTTTCAAAAAAGCTCTCATCAGCAATAGCTTTAAATAATCTCGTCGTAGTGCAATCCACAATTCGGCCAGCACCTATGTTTATATGCCCCACCTCAGAATTGCCCATTTGCCCATCTGGTAAACCTACCGCTGAACCTGAGGCCGCTAGTGTTGTATATGGATTATTTTTAAATATATTTTTTAAATTAGGCGTATAAGCTAAATTTAAAGCATTCCTTTCCACATTTGGCGCCAAACCATAGCCGTCCATAATTATTAAAAAAACTGGTCTCATCTTTTGCTCCTAATATCTATTCATTTGTTCATATATGCCAATGTATCAGTTGGCATAGCTTTTTTTGCCAGTTTATCTTCAATTAACCGCTTAAAAAATACATAAAAAGCCGCAAATATAGGCACACCTAAAAACATTCCCACCACGCCAAAAAGACCACCGAACAGAATAATAGAAAACATCACCCAAAAGCTGTTTAACCCTATAGTTTCTCCTAATACCTTTGGCCCTATTATATTTCCATCAATCTGTTGCAAAATTAAAATAAAAATTGTAAAAATTAAAGCTTTTGTAGGATTTTCTAATAGCAAAATAATAATGCACGGCACAGCTCCTATAAATGGACCAAAATAGGGTATTATATTAGTTATTCCTACAATAGAACTGATTAAAACTGCATACGGAATCTTCCACGGTAGCATTCCTAAATAGCATAATATTCCCACAATTAAAGAATCTAACAGCTTGCCAAATAAAAAATTATTAAATACCAAATTTACTTCTCTACCACTTGCAAAGAGCTTCTCTACCTTTTCATCTTTAACAAAAGCACTCAGCATTTTTTTTATCTGTGCACAAAATAATTCTTTGCTAAAAAGAAAATAAATAGAAATAATAATAGCTATAAAAGCATTAATTACGCCTGTGGTAATCTGCTTTGTAATATTAAAAATATGAGACAAAACATGTTGTGCACTTTTAGCTATAATTTCTTCAATATTTTGTATTAAGCTATTTATTTGGTTTACTAACACACCCTGAGGGTATTGCATTATTCCCTCGAACTTAGCAACCCCCTTATTAAAATTCTGAAAATATATGTCTGAATTTGCAATTATTTTGGTGATATTTGTGTCAATACACGGAATAATAACTGATATCATAAACGTCAATAATGCTAGCATCATAAACCATGCAAAAGCAATGCTCAAACCTCTAAGCACAGTTTTAGAAGGCTTTTTAATTTTTATTTTTTTAGCAGTTTGGGAATTACAGAATCTTTTTAATAATTTTTCTAACACTTTTATTACGGGGTTCATTACATACGCTACCAGCAAACCATAAAAAATTGGTTTTAAAATATTAAAAATTAAACTTACTCTCGTTAATAAATTTTCAATCAACTTAGAAGCACCAAAATAAAATAATATTGCTGCAGAAAGAACTCCAAATGTATAAATTGATATTATAAAATATTTTTTGTTCCATTCAAACTTCATAAAAATCACCTCTTTACCATTAATTAATGCTTAAATATACATCATATGTTCCCACAACCCAAACATCATCAATTCCCGGAATTGTTATGTTAACCGGCACTGCAATTCTAGATTCTTCGCTTTTTATATCTCTCATATCTACAACAGCTCCAATATTTCTGCCTTGAATTTGCGAGATAGATTTTTTATTACCAATCAACCGAATATCATAAATTCTTTCTGTTAAAATTTTAGCCTCCATTTTCTCTGGCTTATTAATAATCTTTATCTGGTTAGTAGAAACTATTTTTTCTGCCATGTTAGACATATCAAAACTCACTTCAACTTCCGAAACCCCACTTATATTAAATAAATCCTTATCTAAAACTGAATCAAAATCAAAAGTTGTTGTGTTGTTTTCTGGCGTAAGGTGTGAAACATCTACATAACCTAAAAATATCTCATTAATACTGGAATATTTCTGTGGGTCACACCCTATTTTTATAGCTGCACAAGACTGTTTAAACTTTAATTTATTCACATTTAAATTTTCAGGATAATTAATAAAGTCAAAGCCAAGTGTAACCTTTTTGATTTTAAAAACCGGTATTGTAACATCCATATTGCTGTATGAACACAAAATATTATCACTTTTTATTTCTGTTCCATCGCTTTTATAAAACCTAATTTCTCCATTTAATGTTGTTGTTTTTTTCAATTCTTCTTTATAATCAAAGCATAATTTACAATCTGAAATTTCTGCCAATTCTGTTTCCGGCCCTGTTACCGTCACTTCTGCCGAAACTAAACTAGGCTGCCCCATAACATAATCAGCCGGAACAGATATGTTATCTAAATTAATACTTAAGGCAAATTTCTTGGTTATTAGTTTATCGAACTTAACATCAATTACCTTAGGAGAGACTGAAACTACATCAATATCTTTATTATTCAAAACATTATAATGAAGGTTAAGTGCATAGTCACCAGCCGCAACAACCTTAGAAACATCTGCATACACTTCAAGATCTTTATTCACATCAAGCGCCCCTAAAGCTCTGCGATTACCATTTAGCCTAACATTAACAGTGTATTCATCCATAACAGGTTTTAACGCTACATTGCCTAATGCTTTTTGCATTCCTAAAATATTAACCGGAACTTCAAAATCTACTGTTGTGTTTGTAGAGATGTTTAAAGCCACTGTTAACCATAAAAAAAATGCAAAAAACAACGAACTAATTTTAGCTGTCCATTTGTTACCAAATTTTTCACTCAACAACCCGCATCACCTTCACCGTCTTTTTGCAAAATTACTTTTTTGTTTTTAGTCTTAATTTAAATTCCTTTGCTTTTAAAAGTAATAAATTAATTTTATTCTGCACCAAGCTAATACTTTTTTGTTCTTCTTGCCTTCTCTGTTGGTAAATTTTCTAATAACTTTTCTTTAAGTTCATTTGCCGTTTTAACCGGCATAATCTGCCTTTTATAAATAAAAGACATCTCTCCTCGTTCTTCAGAGACTACTATAACCAATGCATCTGAATTTTCACTCATCCCTAAAGCCGCTCTATGCCTTGTGCCGTATTTTTTATTTATAGTATTGTTATTACTAAGTGGCAAAATACAACCAGCTGCATGAATTTTGTTATCGTTTATAACCACAGCCCCATCGTGCAATGGTGTATTTATAAAAAATATATTCAAAAGCAACTCTTTTGTTACCACAGCATCTAAAATAGTTCCTGTTCGTGCTATATCTTCTAACGATTCAGTGCGTTCAATAACTAGTAGCGCCCCCGTTTTTTGGTGTGCCATTGTCTCACATGCTTCACATAAAACATTAGCAAGTTTTATGAACCCCTCATTAACTTTGCCGCCCTCTTCACCCAGCCAACGCCCTAATCTACCAAGCTTTCTTCTGCCAAAATGTTCCAAAATTCTACGTAATTCTGGCTGAAACACCACAACAATTGCTACTGCCCCAATTGCAAATACATTCTTTAGCACAAAACTAAGCGCAATTAAATTTAGTGCTACCGATACTCCATAAACTACCGCTAAAATTATTATCCCTTTAAAAAGCCGTCCTGCTTTTATATCGTCAATAATTTTTAAAAATCCATAGGTAAAGTACGCAATTATAAGTATATCTATAGCATCTAAAAAAGTAAACGTTCGCAACGCTACCCAAATAGGCTCAAATGCTCTCACAAAAGCACCTCCAATTGAACAAATATAAAATTACAAATTTAATTTTTCATATATACCTATTCCAGTAGTCAACAAAGCAAGTGTAAACGTATAATACGAAAACATATATAACTTATTTTTTAATATTACACGCTCTAATATATTTATACACAAATAACCAATAATTGCTGCAGTTGCTATTCCCAACAAAAAAATCCACCAATCTAAACTATTAAACTGCAAAAATACATCTACAAAGCCTAAAATTCCAGCACCAATAGAAGCTGGTATTCCAATTAAAAAAGAATACACCACGCAATATTTTAACGAAAGCCCCAATAAAAGCCCAACTGCAATTGTTAAACCAGACCGAGAAATTCCTGGAACTGGTGCAACCACAGCTTGAAGCAAACCTATTAACAAAGCATCTGCATACGTCATATCTATGGCACTTTTGCCGCCACCAACCCGCTTACGCGACATAAAAAGTACAGTTGAAGTTAAAATAAAAGAAACACCTAAACTTAACATATTACCTGTTTTTATAATATCTGTGTAATGTTTTCTTAAAAAAAAGGAAATTATAAGTGGTGCACTAGAAACTACTAACAATAACAACAAACGTTTATAGTATATGTCCTTTGGTTCTTTTTTTGCAATAATACTGTGCGGTAAATCTAATGCAGCTATAACTAATCTAAACACTACTTTTCTATAAAAAAATACAACAGCAAGCAGTGTGCCAATATTTAAGATTACATCTAGCGCCACGTTATTATAGAATGTATTTTTAAAAAAATGTTGTAATATCATTAAATGCCCGGAACTTGAAACTGGAAAAAACTCTGTTAGGCCTTGAACCATTGCATTAATTAACACAAATATAATTTTAAAATTCATAAAGGCCTCCTTTCTTAATTTTACCTTAATATAAGATTATTTATATATTACCACTTTTATCAAGTTTTATCAATTAATTTTTTATTAAACCTCGAATTTTTTCGTATAATCTTGCAATAATAATTAATAAATGATACTGCTATATGATTATCTGATTTTTTTAGAAAGGGGCTGTTACAATAAAACATTTAAAATTTTTATTCACCTTTTCTATCACTTCTATTCTTTTTTTGAATTTTCCTTTGTTTGCAAAAGAGTTGCTAACAAAAGCAACAAATGATAATGTAACAAAAAATATACCTTCCAGCAACCCTGTTCAAGCCGAAGCGCCTGCAGCTACAGAATCTTCTAGATTAATAAATGATTTTAATTTTACTCAATTACCTCAAACCGGTAAAAAACGCCCTCTATAGCTTTATTAAATATTCTTTTACCCTTAATAATTAGTGTTACATTGCTAAAAAATAAATTTAATTTAAAAAAATTATCTCTTTGAGTGTTGACATACTTAAAAATCTATGTTAAACTTTGTAGGTAGTGTTGTTGGTTGAATTATTAAATGGCCGCTCTTAGGCGTGGCGGTATAGCTCAGTTGGCTAGAGCATTCGGTTCATACCCGGAGTGTCGTTGGTTCAAATCCAACTACCGCTACCATTTGGTCCGTTGGTCAAGAGGTTAAGACACCGCCCTTTCACGGCGGTATCGGGGGTTCAATTCCCCCACGGATCACCATTTGTTTTATGCTTCGATGTATATTGAGGCATTTTTTTACGAAATTTTATATCATCATTTTACGTTATTTAAAATATTTAATTTTAATTTTACATACATTAACATTTTGCGGAGGTTGATATTTAGTGAACACTTTCCAAAAATTATGCTCGGTGCTAAATCAGCAGTTTGGGATTGCAGAACAAACAATTGAACCCAGCACACAAATAGAGAATTTAAATATGGATTCTTTGGAACTCGTAGATTTAATTATGGCTTTAGAACAAATGTTTAATATAGAAATTGACGACGAAAAAATTAGTCATGCTAAAACAATTGGAGATATTGTTAAACTTATAGACTCCGAATGTTCCGAAAATTAAACTCAGTTTAAGGAGGGATTTTTTGGCTTCGCTCATTTGTTTAAACAGTAAAAATAAATTTTGCGATCTACTGCCAACTCAAATGCACAATCAACGCGAAAATCTCTCTGATAACCTTATTGTTGATCGTGGTCGGTTAAATTTAAATTATCGTTTTATGGCAGGTGAAACTATTCCTATAAATTCCTCTGTGGAATATGAACATAAATACCATGAGATAATAAAAAAATTCTATAAAGGTCAACGCGCCGTTCGTAAAGATGCAACTGTAATGTGCTCTTTGCGGATTACTTCTAATAAAAGTTTCTTTGAAGCTCAAGATGATATTCAAATACAAAAATTTTTTAGATGTAATTATAACTTTTTAATATCCTATTTTGGTGCAGAAAAAGTGATTGATGCTGTCGTGCATATGGACGAACGTATTCCTCATATGCATTTTTGTTTTGTACCTTTAACTAAAGATGGTCGGCTTTGTGCCAAAACAATTTTCGACCGAAAAGGACTAACTTTACTGCACGCCAGAGCTTTGGCTAGTATAAGAGAAAACGGATTTAACATAACAAAATCCGACGAGATTTTAAAGCCTCTCAAAATGGCCGAAGATCTAAAACGTAGTATTCTCACAAAAGAAGTTCAAAAATTAGAAAATAAATTAAATGAATATAAAGACATCGATATCAAAGTAAAATCAATCGATGACATCCCTTTTAGGCGTAGTAAAATCCCATTTCGTGGTGAATCTGTAATTTTAACCGATGAAAGCTTTAGTCAAATGCGCAATATTGCCCGATTCGGCATGACTTTTAAAAACGATTTTGACAAGCTTACCAAAGAAAATGAACATCTACGCAAACGCTACGATGATCATGTTCTCCTTATTGATAATCTGCGTGAACAAATTAAAGAACTAACTAAAAATCGTGATGAACTTTTGTTAGAGGGCATGAAAATGCTTTCTACCATAAAATCTAACCAAAGTTTAAGTGAACTCTATGAACACGTTAAAAATTCTAAAAAACAAAAAGCATAAAAATTATCTATGAATACAAACAAGAAAAAGAGAGCCGGAATTTTACTCTGGCTCTCTTTTATTACGAATTTTTAATCAAACTAACAGAATAATTTAACTATTATTAAATATTCACACTATATCAAAGTCC
Organism: Oscillospiraceae bacterium; assembly: GCA_051887395.1. Lineage (GTDB taxonomy): Bacteria > Bacillota > Clostridia > Oscillospirales > Ruminococcaceae > RGIG1955. Next base: position 8,619 of record JBJEZM010000098.1, read on the forward strand.
GTTATCCCATTCCCATTGCTGGTTTCAATTTATCTAACTTTGCCAAACTCCAATTATTCATCACCATGCGCCAATCTAAATCTCCTCTTTTTACCCTCA
>JBJEZM010000099.1:0-8705 GCA_051887395.1 Oscillospiraceae bacterium
TTCAAAAAGCACTGCTATTCAGACATCAAGTTACAGCGTATGCACATGAATTTTTTAATAAACATGGCTTTATAGAAGTAGAAACACCAGATTTGATTCGCTCTACACCAGAAGGCGCAAGGGATTATTTAGTGCCATCAAGAATGTTTCCGGGCAGCTTTTTTGCATTGCCACAGTCGCCACAACTCTATAAACAACTTCTTATGGTTGCGGGGATAGATAGATATATGCAGATTGCTAAATGCTTTAGAGATGAAGATTTGCGAGCAGATAGGCAGCCAGAGTTCACACAGATTGACTTGGAAATGTCTTTTGTAGATGAAGAAGATATAATGAACATAAATGAGCAATTTATTGCGGAGCTTTTCAAAAAAACACTCAATAGAGAGATTAAAACACCATTTTTGCGTTTGACCTACAAAGAAGCTATGGAACGCTTCGGTTCAGACAAGCCGGATCTTCGTTTTGGGCTGGAACTTAAAGACTTAAGCAATATCGTTAAAGAAAGTAACTTTAGTATATTTAAAGAAGCAGTTGAGAACGGCGGCTCAGTGAGAGCTATTAATGTTAAAGGTGCTGCCGATGTGCTAACTCGTAAGGAGATTGATAAACTAACGGATATTGCGAAAACATATAAAGCAAGCGGTTTAGCCTACGCAAGGTTTTTGCTAGATTCTAAAACATCAAGCTACGAAAAATTCCTAACAGAACAAGAGTCGGAATTAATTAAAAATACAATGGATGCTAAAGACGGCGATGTGATTTTAATTGTTGCAGATAAAAAAGACGAGGTTGTATTCGATAGCTTAGGTAGTTTAAGAGTACACTTAGGCAATAAGTTAGGTATTATTCCCAAAGATCAGTTTAAATTTTTGTGGGTAACAGAATTCCCACTTTTGGAATTTGACGAAGCAGAAAATCGATTGGTGGCAAAACATCATCCATTCACTAGCCCTAATTTTGAAGATGTACATTTAATGCATAAAGACCCTGCAAAAGTTAGAGCATGTGCATATGATATGGTTTTAAATGGCTGTGAAGTTGGAGGTGGCTCAATTAGGATTAATAATTTAGAATTGCAGCAAGAAATGTTTGATCTGTTGGGGCTTTCTAAAGAAGAAGCAAACGAAAAATTTGGATTTTTGCTAGAAGCATTCAAATTTGGTGCACCGCCACATGGCGGTATGGCATATGGTTTAGACCGCTTGATTATGTTAATGCTCCAAAAAGATACAATAAGAGATGTGATAGCTTTCCCAAAGGTTCAAAATTCCAGAGATTTAATGACAGAATGTCCATCGTTGGTGCCACAAAACAGTTTGGCAGAGTTAGGCATAGATGTAAAAAAAGATAAAAAATAAAACCGAGGTGATAATCAAACGTGAGCCAAGTAATTATTATCGGGTGCGGCCCAGCAGGGGTTTCGGCAGCACTTTATATTAAACGAGCAGGACTTACAACAACAATAATTGGGTTGAGTAGAACTGCGCTTTTTAAGGCGGAAAAAATAGAAAATTATTATGGTTTTAAAGAGCCTGTAAACGGCAATCAACTCTTTAAAGATGGTATCGCTCAAGCAAAAAGATTAGGCTGCAATGTAATAGAAGACGAAGTTATTTCTATTGCCAATGAGTCGAACTTTAAAGTAAAAACGGCCACAAACGGCGAATTTACAGGAGCGGCAATTATTCTTGCCACAGGCAAGCAAAGGTTTACACCTAATATTGTAGGCCTTAAAGAATTTGAGGGCCATGGTGTTAGCTATTGTGCTATTTGTGATGCATTTTTTTATAGAAACAAAAAAGTAGCAGTTGTAGGTAATGGCGCTTATGCTGTTGCAGAGGCTAAAGAGCTTAAAGCAGTTGCAGATGTAACAATTTTAACCAATGGCACAGCTTCAGAAGAAGTTAAGTTGAGTGGAATACCATATATAGACCTAGAAATTGAAAACATTTATGGAGAAAACAAAGTAAATGGGGTTGGTTTAAAAAAAAGGCAAACCTTAGCAGTGGATGGAGTGTTTATTGCAATTGGTTCGGCATCTAGCGTAGATTTTGCTAAAAAACTTGGAGTGCTTATAGAAAATAACCGCATTGTAGTAGACGCAAAGCAACAAACAAATTACCCTGGTATTTTTGCAGCGGGGGACTGTTGCGCAACACTTAGTCAGGTATGTGTAGCAGTGGCGCAGGGTGCTGTGGCTGGACTTTCTGCAGTAGAATTTATTAGAAACAAAAATTAATTTTATTAACACAATTAACCGGAGGTAAAGTTATATGGGTATTATAGATGTAAATAAAGAAAATTATGAATTTGAGGTAACAAATTTTTCTGGCACAGTAATTTTAGATTTTTGGGCACCGTGGTGTGGGCCGTGCAAAATGTTAACGCCAATCATGGAGGAAATTGCCAAAGAAACGGACGGGAATGTAAAAGTTTGTAAAATCAATGTAGACGAAAGTCAAGAATTGGCCGAAAGCTTTAATGTAATGAATATACCATTTATTGCAATATGCAAGGCTGGCAAATTGGTGAATACTTCGGTGGGCCTGCAGAACAAACAAACAATTTTAGATTTGATTTCAAAATAATGTACGAAGTATTACAAGGGAATTTTCGGCTTTTCATATCAAAAACACATAAATTTGGCACAGATGCTTTTTTACTTGCAGATTTTGCCACATCAACAGCAAACAAGAAAGAACTAGCATTAGATTTGTGCGGTGGATGCGGAATTGTGGGCTTTTTAATCTATAAAACTAATGTTGCTTCACAAGTATATATAATAGACATACAAAAAGAGGCAACAGAGTTAACGCAACAAACTATAGATTTTAATAATGTAAACAATAAAGTCGTTTCATTGTGTGGCGACCTCCGTACAGAGCTTAAGGGCTATTCTAATAGATTTAGCCTGGTAACATGCAATCCACCATACAAAAAGGCTGGCACAGGGCTTAAATGCCAAAGTTTAGCGCAGACTATTGCGCGCCATGAAGTAATGTGTACAATAAATGACGTCTGCAAAGTGTCATCTTTAGTGTTAAAACCAGGCGGGAGGTTATGTGTGTGCCAAAGGCAAGACCGCTTAACTGATACTATAATAGCGATGCAAAAGAATAACATTGAACCTAAAAGGTTGCGTTTTGTTAGCCACCGTGTGGGTTTAGCACCGTGGCTGTTTTTGTTAGAGGGTAAAAAAGGTGCAAAGCCATACCTTAAAATTGAACCGAGTTTGTTTTTAGAACAAGCGGGTTGCCCAACAGTGGAGATCCAAAGAATATATAGAAAGTGTTGATATTATGCCTGGCAAACTATATGTATTAGCAACTCCAATAGGTAATTTAAAAGATATAACTTTGCTTGCCATAGAAGTTTTAAAATCAGTTGACTTTTTGGTGGTAGAGGATACACGAGTTACACTAAAATTGCTTAATCATCTTGGGCTTAAAAAGCCGATGTTTTCATATTTTAGGCACAGCAACCCCGAAAAGTTAGATTCAATATTGCGAAAACTACAATCTGGTCAAACAGCGGCAATTGTTTCAGATGCAGGAATGCCATGTATATCAGACCCGGGCGAAGAGCTGGTTAAAGCGTGTATTGTGCAAGGAATTAAACTTGAACCAATACCAGGCGCAAACGCAGCACTTTCTGCTTTAGTTGCATCGGGGCTGAACACAACTCGCTTCTGTTTTGAAGGTTTTTTGCCAATGAATAAAAAAAACCGAACAGTGCGTCTAAAAAAGCTGCAACAAGAAGAAAGAACTATCATATTTTACGAAGCACCACACAAACTACTTTCCACACTAAAAGATATGCAGCAAACTTTTGGCGGAGAAAGAAAGATCTGCGTAGCTAAAGAGCTGACAAAAATTCACGAACAGTTTTTGAGATTTTGCTTAACACAAGCGGTAGAATATTTTGAACACGAGCCGCCAAAAGGTGAATTTGTGTTAGTTTTAGAAGGCGCAGAAGAGATTGAAGATAAAAAGCTAAATGAGGCAGAAATTATAAAAGAAGCGCAAAAATTACAAAAAGCCGGCAAAAGCAAAACAGAAATTGCAAAAGAGCTGGCAGAAAAAAGCGAACTCAGCAGGCAAGAAATTTACAATCTTCTTCACGGGGAAAAGTTACAAAAACATTTCAAAAAAATCAAAAATGTAATAAAAAATAAAATTCAAACAAAAAAATTCACAAAAACTTAACAATTAAAAGCACAAAAACAGGTTAACAAAGCCAAAAATCAAACGGCATCAAAAAATAAAAAATAGTTGACAAATAAGTTACAACATGATATACTTTAAGCGTAACAAGTGAATCATGGCTTGTTAACAAAATTTTCAGAGGAGGTAATTCGAGAATGAATTACAAGAACAATTTATCGTTGATCTTGGCATCAACAATGGTTTCTGGTATGTTTTCGGCAGCTGTGAACGCAAAAGCTTACAACTTTACAACAAAAAACAGCAACTTAGAAGCATATGCAGTTACCACAACAGATAGCAAAAATGTTGTTTCTGGCGAAGGTAGCGCAGAAATAGAACTTGCTTTAAGTGCAAGTGACACAAAATCACAAAAGTTTGTGTTCGGTGTAAGCAGCGAATTTTCAGACACAGCTTCTGGTGATCTTAAAGCGGTGGAAGACACAACAATTCAATCTTTAAAAACAAAAGCAATAAATGCGGCAATAGCTTTAAAAGCAATAAATACACAGGCAAACCAAGGCAATGTGGGAGCTCATGCAAAAGCATTTAGAGATGCTGTTGAGGCGATGGCAGAAATTAAAGGAAAAATGAGCGGAGCCTCTAATGCGCAAGAGCTGGTGCCGGCTGTGAAGGACCTAACATTGGCATTTGCAAAAGCATATGCAGTTTCAACAAATGGTAATGCAGCAATTGCAAATAGCACATTTACATCTAGTGCTTTACCAACGGGTGAAGAAGACGCTAAAACAGTAACAGCAAGGTTACAAAGAGCACTTGTTAATGCAGGTCAAGCAGGTGCAGCTACCCCGATTAAAGCTGGTATTTGTGTAGGAGATGTTGTTACAGGTATTTCTGTTAACGATGCTAGAAAGTACCAAGTAATTGGTTCAGCTCAATTTAGAGGTGACACAGATGTGAACGCAGGGGCTATTGCAGGCATGGCAATTGATGTTTTGGCAAGAATAAGTGACGCAGATTTAGCAGCACCAGTAGATCCAACAGCTAACGTTGTTGTAGTTAATGTTGCTGGTGGTAAGGTTCATGTTGGTAACCGAGCATTTCTTGAAGCTCGCACAACAGTAGCTGACGATGCTCCAGCTGCAAATACCGCATTAGTTGCTAACCGGGCAGACAAGTTAGCACAGTTGAATGCATTTAACGGCTGGATGAACAACTACTTTATGTACAGAGCAAAAGCATTCTTAACCGCAGTGGAAGGCATGGAAAGTGGTGCAGAAGCTGCAACATGGTTAGGCGCAGGTGCTGTAAAAGCATCTAACTTAAACAAAGCAGACGACTACAAAGTAACAGTAGCTTTCAAAAAGAATGCAAACGCTGTATCTGTTAGAAAGATCACAGAAGACAAAGTATATTTAGAAAATGCAACAACTGGTGCAGCAATAACCCCATTAATGGTTGAATTTGTAGCAAACACCGCAACAAAAGATACACCAATAGAAGGCACATTAAAAATTGCTGGCGGTAAAGCTGTACAAGAAATCCCATTCTCCGGCACAGTTTCAAAGAATGACTCTGTTGAAATTGATACAGCTGTAGAACAAACAGTTCCAAATGGCTACACATTTGCAAAAGATGCAGTTTCTTCAATTAGAAGCGCAGACACAGAAGACTTTGTAATAAATGTGTTACCAACCGGAACAAAAGTAGAAAATCCTGTTTCAGTAACATTAGCAAAGTCTAAAACAATGAAAACAGGTGCACAAAAGGTGACAGCAGAAGTTTATGAAGATGATAATGCTAATGCACTTTATGCAAAAGAAGACAAGAACGGCAAAAAGTCAAATGACGTTGCAATGTTCAACACAGGCAGCATTTCAACAGGTAAAGTTGAATATGGCATTCCAGTTGAAGTAGCAAAAGAAGAATTAGGTGACTTAGAGAACGGTGCAAAAGTCTATGTTTACTTAACAACAACAGAAAAATTGGAAGCAACAAAAGAAAAGAAAGCAGCTGCTGAAAAAGCAGAAGCAAAAGCATCCGCAAACGATGGTGCAGTTGATTCCACAAAAGTGATTGAAGGTAAAGTTGTAGACGGCAAGATCGTATTCACAGAAGATCCAAGCAAGATCAGCAGAGAAGATGGCGAAATCTTCATGATTTCTAGGAACAAACTCAGCATAGAAGATGCTAAAGAAGCTTCTGCAGAAGAAGAGGAAGAAGAGGAAGAAGAGGAAGAAGCAGAAGATGAAGAAAGCGGAGAAGAAAATGCTGAAGGCGAAGAAGCTGCAACAGCAGGTAATGATGCATTAACAACAGAAGGCACAGTAGTAGATGAAGTAACAGCAGACGAAGTTCCAGCAGGCGCAGAAGAAGTAAGTGCAGACGCAGCAAACGGTGTAGCAGCAACAGGTGCAACAACTGCGGCAGGACTCTTTGGAACGATGGCCTTAGCATCATTAGCAGCAGGCGCATTAGCAACAAAGAAGAACAAGAAATAAGCTAAAATTATTTCCTAGTTTTCAAGAAGATCTCTTTTAAAAGAGATCTTCTTTTTGTATATAGAAAAACACACGATAGTTTCGTGGTTCTTTATTGTTTTTTTAATTTTCAAAAAGTACAAAAAAAGTAGATTTTGCGGCTATATTAAAGTATTTTTTCAACAATTGTTCCATGTGGAACAATTGTTGAAAACTTTTTAATATAGATGTAGAGGAAGAAAGCTAAAAAGAGTTTGTATTTAATTGCTGATTGTGCTATACTAAAATAAAAATAGGTTATGAGTTTGGAGCAACAACATTATGCACAAGAATAATATTTATAAAGCAAAAAAACGCTTGAATTTTATTATGATTTTGATTCTTATACTTGGCTTTGGTGGAGTTATGTTTAGATTAGCATATATTCAAATTGTTAAGCAGAATGAATACAAAACGATGGTTAAAAAACAGTATATGACAATTACTAGACTAAAACCACAACGGGGTATGATTTACGATAGAAATATGAATGTGCTAGCTAAAAGTGCGAGCGTGTGGAATGTGGTAGTTTCCCCAGAAACATTCAAAGACGAAAAACAGAAAAAAGTAGCCGTTGAAGGGCTTTCTTATTTATTAGATGTTGAAAAAAATAAGATTGAAACATTATTAAAGAAACCAAGTCATTACGAGGTAGTTAAGCGTTTTATTGAAAAACCATTAGCCGATAAAGTGCGAGAATTTAAGCGCGAAAACAGCATATGGTCTATTTATTTGGAGCCGAACGATAAGCGTTATTATTTACATAAAGACTTTTTAGCAAATGTGCTTGGCTTTGTGGGAAACGATGGCGAAGGGTTAGAAGGACTAGAACGTTATTACGAGCAAGATTTAAAAGGGTTTGATGGAAAAGTTATTGGTGATACTAATGCTTGGGGCACAGATATGCCAAATTCTACTCAAAAAGTGTATGATGCAAAAAATGGCAATAATTTAGTGCTAACAATTGATGCAAACATACAAGAAATTGTAGAAAAGCATCTTAAAGATGCGGTAAAAGAACATTCTGTAGAAAATAGGGCAGTTGGAATTGTTATGGATGTTAATAATGGTGAAATATTAGCAATGGCTACAAAGCCGGACTACGACCCAAATGAACCTTTTAAAGTGTTTGATGAAACAAAAAAAGCTGAACTTGAAAAAATTACTGATGAAACAGAACGTGCCCAAACAGAGCTTAAATTTTTACAAGAACAATGGCGTAACAAAGCGGTATCTGATCCATATGAGCCGGGTTCGGTGTTCAAAATTATTACCGCTGCAGGAGCACTTGCAGAAGGTGTCATAAAAGAAGATAGTGATTTTTATTGCCCAGGTTATATTACCGTAGGGGATAGATCAATTAATTGTTGGAGAACGGAAGGGCATGGTCACATTAATTTTGAGGATGCACTAGTGCATTCGTGTAACCCTGCATTTGTTACCATGGGGTTAAAATTAGGGCAAGAAAATTTTATTAAGTACTTTAAAGCATTTGGCTTTAAAGAACTAACCGGGATTGATTTGCCAGGAGAAGCACCATGCATTTTTCACAATCCAGAAAATTTTAGCAACCATACATTAGCAGTTTCTTCTATGGGTCAAACATTCAAAACAACGCCAATTCAGTTAATAACAGCAGTTTCTGCAGCAATAAATGGCGGGAAGTTAGTAAAGCCGCATATTGTTAAGCAGATTATTGACGAAAATCACAACGTAATATCTTCTAACGAAACAGTGGTTAAAAGGCAAGTAATTTCTAAAAAAGTTGCGCAAATTATTGCAAATGGTTGCGAGAAGGTAGTCTCGGAAGCTGGTGGCAGACAAGCTTATAGAAAAGGGCAAAAGAGAGGGGGCAAAACAGGAACAGCAGAACAATTAGATAAACAGGTGCATGGTGAAGTTGTTAATTATACACTTTCATTTTTAGCTTTTGCACCAACAGATAACCCACAGGTTGCCGTTTTAGTTTTACTCGATACGCCACGGCTTGGGCAGATTTCAGGTTCCGTGATCGCGGTGC
>JBJEZM010000100.1:0-2202 GCA_051887395.1 Oscillospiraceae bacterium
ATTAGTATAGTAGTAATATTATATATAATATAATATATATATTATATATTAATATATATATTATATATATTAGTAATAGTAATATAGTAATTACATATATTATATATATTATTAGTATATATTATATATTATATTAATAGTATTATATATATTATATAAGAATGGGGAGCGCGAGAAAGATTTTAATCTTGAGCGAAGCGAAAGATTAAAATCTTTCTCCCCCCTTGCGAAGCAAGGGGGAAAGCCCCTCCCCTGTGTTTCTATTTCTGTATCATTTTCCAGAAAGATTACTTAAAAATTTTTGTCCCAAAAATTTTATGAACAAATTTTAAATTTTTTATGAACAAATTGTGAACAAAATCAGTGAAATTAAGTATAATAAAGCGGTTTTTGTTAAGTTTTTCGATCTTTTTATTGAAATTCGCGCGGTTTTTAGTCTTTTTTCTATTGTTTTTAGCTTTTCTATTGTTAAAATAATGTTTTTTAGCTATTTTTTGCGCGTTTTAGTATCTTTTTCTATTGTTTTTTGTTAAAATTAAAGATAAAAGGGCGAAAACCGATCGGTAAAAAGGGTTTTTTCTTTTATTATACCATATAAAATTAGAAAAATCAATTAAAAAATTTTTCGCACGAACAAAGAGTCGCTTTTTAAGATTGTAGATGAATGAGGTTATGTGGGGATTAACCATTGGTATTAAAAGTCCAACAGTGGTAAAAAGTTTCCGCCCCTTTTTTCTTAATAAATTAATTTAAAAAATTTTTTAAGTAAATTAGCTAAAATTTTTTAGATAAAAATATACTTGCGAGTTCTTGGTCGTTTTTTAACTCTTCATAGATAATTACATAACCTCTCGAACGAAATGACATTAAAATTTTTGCGCCGGAGAGAGAATAAAAATTTCTTCGAGAAGATATATAGTAATAATAAGAGTGGGGGCCGATCGGCTCACGCGGGGAGTAGGGTTAATTTCGGGAAAAATTTTTCTTTAGACTATTGAATAGAAAACGAGTCAAAAAATTCCTGAGTGAAAACCGATCGGAAAGTCGGTGTTATGCGCGCGCCCTGGACCCGATTGGGGTAGGTGTATTTTCGGGAAAATTGAGAAAAAAATGTTCACAAAAAATTTACAAAAAATTTTTTCAAAATACTTGACTTTTCTGAAATTCCGGCTGTTAATGGCCGGATCAAAAAGTCAAGAGGCTAAATGTAAATTTTTTATTTTCTCCATTATGCACAAAAATATTTAAATTTTTTGTCCAAAAAAAATTAGCCAAAAATCGCAAAAATTTTTGGTCAAAACAGAGAAATTATTTTTCACATAATAAACAAAAAAGAGGGTGAATTACCCTCTTTTATAGTAAGTTTTTTTTGGTGATATTGTACTGATATAGTACGGTTTTTTGTCTAAATTGATGAGAATCGGAATTTGCTCTGGCAACTGAAAATACTTGAATCGGTCATTTTTAACAAAAGTCATGCCTTTTAATTCGCGAATTGCGCTTCTTGTTAAATCCTCAACATGATAGCAGGAAATTTTGCTGTTTAACTCTACCACATAGAGTATTTTTATATTTGTGTATTCCTGATAATCTTTTTGAGAAAATCGTTCTTTTATTGTACGTTCTGTGGTACCAATCTTAAGATAACGATTATAATGCTTTTGTAGAATAGCAACATAAAACAGCGAATTTTCTTTGCGCTTTTTGCGCATTTTATCTAATTGCGTTAAATTGTGCCACTCTTGGACAATTTCAACGTTTACCATAAAAAACCACCTCAATCATGGCACAATTTTGTACCTATTTTACTTCTTAGATTTACGCTTTTGAATCAGCGTGACTTCGTAATTTTCACCATTAAAACCGAAAGCAATCATTCGCTCTTTGTTAGTAATTTCTAAATTTTCACCACCATATTCGGTTAACTTTTCAGCAAGAAACGCGATAATATCAGCTTTTGTTACATTAGCTTTTCGCTCTCTCTTGTTAAAATTGTAAACAGTCGGTTTCTTCCTCGTGGTTACATTTGCAAGCTTCTTTGCTTGCTTTTCTGCTTCGGGGCTTAAATCAAAATAAACCCTTTCGCCGCGGTCAATAGCTTTATCACATTGCATAATTTCATCTGCTTCTGCTTCAGAAACTTCTAAAATCTGCATAATTTTTTCCTTCTGTTCTCTTTGCGCTTTGTTAATAATATCACCA